>NZ_CBDRFA010000050.1:0-59275 GCF_965343085.1 Nocardiopsis synnemataformans
TAAGAGGCTGGCCGGGGAGCCGACGCGGGGGGAGAGCCGTCCGCGTCAGACGGATACACCGGATTCACCAGCTGGTCCATGTAGGCCTTGATGGCGGCCATGTTCGCGGAATCGACGTTGACCGCGGGGAAGTTGCTCTCGTCCACACGGAACACCGGGGCACTGCTGCCCCCGAAGGTGGGGAAGTTGGCGGGCAGGTCCACGTCGACGTCCGTCGCGCCGCCGGACCCGCTGTCACCGCCGCGACCGCCCATGCCGTCCACGATGGCCATGCCGCGCCAGGCCATCAGCGGCACGCCGACCACCGCGCCCACGCCGGTGGCGGACAGCGCGGCACCGAGGGCGGTGACGCCGATGTTGAGCACGGCGGTGCCGATCACGTAGCCGGGCCGCTCGCCCCACTCCTCCCAGGGCACCACCGAGTGGGCCAGGTCCTTCCACGCCGAGCCGACGGTGTCCCAGCCCGACCAGCCGTAGCTGTCGGACTCGGCGTCGTACATGCCCACCAGCGAGGCCACGGACTGGATGTTGCTCTCGTGGTACTCGTACAGGGCGTCGCCCCAGGACATGTTGAACCAGCCCTCGGAGCTGTGCATGCCCAGCATCGCGCCGGTGCCCTCGACCGCCCCGACGCCGAAGTCCCACACGGCGTCCCAGCCGTCGACCAACCAGCTCTCGTCGACGGCGGCCCCGCCCATGCCCCACTCGGTGGCCAGGTCCGCCAGGTCCTCCTCGTAGCCGTGGTAGAACACGTCGGGATCGAGGGCGCCGTCCCCGGAGGGCGTCTTCTCGAACGGGGTGCGGTCCGGGACGAACCGGTTGATGGCGTTGGCGCAGGCGAGCTCGGCGTCCGCGTAGTCCTCGATGATGCGGGTGCCCTCGTCGATGAGGCGCTGGTTCTCCTCCACGTCGGGGTGCTCGCCGATCCCGAAGAAACCGGGCACGCCCTCGGCCTTGCGCCAGTCCTCGCCCTTGGCGTCGATGCGGGCCCGGAACTCGAAGGCCTCGGCGCTCAGGCTGGACCAGCGGGACTTGATGTCGCGCAGGTCGGCGGCGAAGGTCTCCAGCGCGCTCGCGGCGTGGCCGAGGTCGGTCGAGACCGTGTCGCCGTCAGCGGCCACCGGGTCGAGCACGGAGTGGAGCTGTTCCGCCTCGGGGGCGTTGTAGTGGGACCTCAGCCCGCCCCAGGCGGACTGGATGTCGTTTCCGGTGTCGCCGACCGACTCCCCCGCGCTGCGCAGGTCGGAGGCCAGAGTCTCGATGTAGTCGGGGGAGGGGGTGGGGACGGGGAAGGTCGCGGGGCTGACCTTGTCATCACTGCCGGTGAGCATCTCGGTCTGTTCGCCGATGGTCAGCGGCGCGCTCGGGGCGATGTCGGGGGTAAGCACGTGGGAGGACTCCGGGGGAGAGGTGACCGGAGGAGGGGGAGGAGAGGGGCGGTCGGGGTCAGACGAGTTCGGCGTTCCCGCCCGGAGCGGGCGGCGGGGGTGGGTCGGGGACCACACCGGCGTTGCGCTGCGCCTCCAGCGCCATCTCCTCGTTGCCCGTGACGTAGGCGGTGGTCGCCTCGCTGGTCTGTGTGACGGCGTTGCCGGTCAGGGAGAGCATGTCGCCCATGAGCCCGAAGTAGTGCTCGGCGAACTCGCCCAGGGCGACCCCGATGGGGGCGCTGTTGATGTGGGTGCTGAGGGTGGTGACGCGTTCCTCGATCGTCGTCATGTCACCGAACAGGCCCTCTGCCCCGCCCTCCTCGCCGAGGTGGGAGAGGGTGTTGACGAGCACGGCGCCGATCTCCGGGGGGTTGATGTCCCAGGCGGTCACGGGGATTCCTCCTGCCGCTGTTCACGGGGCTCCTCGGGGGTGGGACGGGAGCGGAAGGCCTCGGGGCGGAAGGACCCGGTCTCGTTGCCGGAGCCGGAGCCGGAGCCGACGACGGGCTCGGACTCGGCACGGAGCGCCTCGACGGTGTGGAGCATCTGGTTCAGGGCCGAGCGGACCCGGGTGAGGTCGGTATGGGCGCGCAGACGCATGTACTCCGAGGACCGCTGGATCCTGAGCCCCGGGGGCGGGTACGGGTGCGGTGCCGACGGTCCCCCTTCCTGCCCGGGAACCCGCGCCGGGGGCCGCTTCTGCGGTGGGAGTGCTTCCTCGTCCTGGTCAAGGCGCACGATGTCGAATTTCACCGGTCGTTCTCCCCTCTCCGTCGTCTCCCGCGGCCTCCGTACGGACGCGCTCACCACACGGTGTGTACCGACGTACGGAACGTAGGCAATGGTTCCATTGTGGAGTGGTTCACCGACATCCGCCGAGGCGGGTGTGGACGCCCGTCGGGGCGGGGACGTCGACGCGCCACGGAAACGAGGCCAGTTCGGGAGCGGTGCGAGCGGGGCACGGACGTTCCGAAACCGTCCGGATGCGTGCGGTGTCCCGCGTGTGCCTGGCCGGATGCGGCCAGATCCGGCGCACCCGATCGGTGCTCCACGCCCGGACGGCGGGTCCGAGACGCCCCGCACGGCGGGTGGTGGATGGCGGATGGTGAGGATCTCGGCGGACCGCGCGGTCGTCCGGGTGCGAACGGGGCCGCCCGTCCCTCCGGCCGGTATCGCGCAGGCGGGTGGCGGCCGGAACGCGGACCCCCGGAAGGAGACCCCGGAACTCCTCGCACGGCGTTGTCCGCCCTTTGCGAAAAAGGAGATCCGGCCGGTCCTGGAGGGCGGGGACACGGCCGGATCTCCGCTTCACGGACCCGGAGGTCGGCTCATACGGGCTGGCTCGCCGCGGTGGCGTCGTGGACAGGCGCCGACCCGCTGGCCGACATCCTCTTCGGGGTCCTTGGGGGAGTGTGTTGGGCTGGAAACGGCAGAAGGTGAGGGGCCCGGTCCTGGAGGCGCGCAGGTGGGCGCGCAACCTCCGGAAGGCGAACGCGGTGGATCCCTTTTTCTTTTCCCTTTTCCTTGCTCTGCCTGTGCTTTGGTTTTGCCCGGACGTGCGCACCTCGAAACGCCCACTGCTGATTTCGATGTTCGTTTCTCTGTGGCGTTCTTGTTGTGTCCCGATGGGAATTGATGTGTTTTTTTGGCGCGAAAGGAGAAGATGAGGAGATATGCGGATCAGGTGATGTTTTCGGGAGGGTCGCGGTCATGTGACCCGCTTGGTGGTGCTTCGTCGCGCCCGGTGCCCATCCCGCCCCCGTCCTGACATATCCCGCACCCGCCCCGTCCCGCGCCTGGCCCGCACCTCACCCGGGCCCGCTTCCACCCGTGACCACCCCACCCCCACCCCCACCCCGCGACCGCGCTCGCCTCCTCCCATCACCCGGACACACGGGCCCGGGCATGCGAAAGGGGGCGGAGCCGCTCGGCTCCGCCCCCTCGTGCGCCGCGGGTCAGGGGGCGCCGCTCTGGTTCCCGGGGTCACGGGTCACCTGGTCCGGTTGCTCGTCCGGGTCGTCCGGGTCGCCCGGTGTGTCGGCCGACCGGTGCGTCGGCCGCACGGCCTGCCGCTCATCCGGCGTGCTGGTCGCCCGGCGCCTGCCGGTCGTGCCGCTCCCGCCTGGCGTGCTCCGCCTCCGCGTCCATCTCCTGGGCGCGGATCTGGTTCCTGTGGTACTCGTCCTGCTTCACGCTGGGCAGGATGCCCTCGTGCCGCAGGACGGGCTCCTCACCCTGCGCGGGCTCCCTGGGATCCACGGCCTGCGTCTCGTCCCTGGGCTCCGGCTCGGTTTCCCCGACGGGCCTCACGGTCGCCTCGTGCGCCGTGTACGCCGTCCGGCCATCCCTCGGTGTCCGGCTGCTCAGGGTGGAGGCGCGCCCCACGCTCCGCAGCAGGGTGATGATCGCGACGCCCGTGACCAGGTTGATCACGGCCGTGCTGACCTGGCTCGACGTGTCCACGGGTTCGCTGAACGGGGCGACTGCGGCGATCGCCGTGATCAGCCCCAGGATCCACCCGAAGAACTTCATCGCCCGCGGGGCGCTGAGCAGCAGCATGTGCATCAGCCCCGTGGCCAACAGCGCCGCCACGGCGGCCATCAGCGCGTAGACCACCGTGCTCGCGTCGCCCAGGTTCCCCGCGTCCTCCGGTGCGAGCACCGGAACCCCGAACACCCCCCGGAAGACCAGGGCGCCCGCGAAGATCACCAGCGCGGCCACGACGGCGGTGGCCATCCCTCCGTACCACAGCCTCGTGGTGTTGACGGGTCGTTCGCTACCTATCTCGGTCATGCCAGTACCCCCAGATACTGTGCCTCTGGGCCGATCCCCTACCCCGCATCCGTCCATGTACTACGAGTGACCGAGAAAACCCGCGTCGTGCCTGGTCACGCGGGATGCCCTGGGGCGCCGGGAAAAACGGTCACGACCTCCCGGGCGTGTCCGACCCCTCGCCGGGCGTGTTCCGGCGTCGCTCCGCTCCGGTCCCGCGCACGTGGAACACTGGAGTACATGTCTCACTTCGCGCACGCTCGCGTCGACCTCGACGCGATCTCCCACAACGCGCGGGTGCTCCGCGAGTTCGCAGGGGGCACCCCGCTCATGGGTGTGGTCAAGGCCGACGGCTACGGGCACGGCATGCTCCCGTCCGCCCGCGCCCTGATCGCGGGCGGCGCGACCTGGCTGGGCACGGCCTTCATCGGCGAGGCCCTCGAACTGCGCCGCGCCGGACTGACCCTGCCCGTCCTGGCCTGGATCATCCCGCCCGGCGAGCCGGTCGCGGAGGCCGTCGAGGCCGACATCGACCTCGGGGTGAGCGACCGCGCGGTCCTGGACACCGTGATCGCCGAGGCCCGCCGCATCGGCCGCACCGCCCGTGTGCAGCTCAAGGCCGACACCGGCCTCAACCGCGGCGGCGCGGGTCCCGCCGACTGGGACTCCCTGACCGAGGCCGCCGCCCGCGCCGAGGACGAGGGGCACCTGCGCGTCACCGGCGTGTGGTCCCACTTCGCCCGCGCCGACGAGCCGGGCCACCCCTCCGTCGCGCGCCAGCTCTCCCGCTTCCACGAGGCCCTGGAGACCGCGGACAAGGTCGGCCTAGCCCCCGAGGTCCGGCACATCGCCAACTCGGCCGCGCTGCTCACCCTCCCCGAGGCCCGCTTCGACCTCGTCCGCGGCGGGATCGCCGGTTACGGTTTGTCCCCGATCCCCGGCCTCACGGGGACCGGGCTGCGGCCCGCGATGACGCTGCGCTCCCGGCTCGCCCTCACCAAGCGCGTCCCCGAGGGCAGCGGCGTCTCCTACGGCCACCGCTACGTGACCGACAGGGAGACCACCCTGGCCCTGGTACCGCTGGGCTACGCCGACGGGGTCCCCCGCGCCGCCACCAACCGGGGGCCCGTCCTCCTGGGCGGACGCCGCCGCGTCATCGCGGGAACAGTCTGCATGGACCAGTTCGTCGTGGACGTCGGCGACGACGCCGTGGAGGCCGGTGAGTACGCGGTACTCTTCGGGAACCCGGACGACCACCCGGACACCCCGACCGCCGAGGACTGGGCCGAGACCCTGGACACGATCCCGTACGAGATCGTCACCCGGGTGGGGCCCCGGGTCCCGCGCGAGTACGTCGGCGGGCAGGTCCGAGCCGCGGCGGCGGGAGTCTGACCGGTCACCGCGATCCGGTCACAGACCTCCTCCATCCGGCCTAACCTGGGTGAAGGGGGTGCGCTCCGGCGGCCCCGCCCGCACACGCCCTGACCCGGCGCGCCGCGATCCACCATCCACACCAGATCACGAGCAGCGAATCTGATGACAGACGCGACAGCAACCACTCCAGGTGCGGCCACCGTCCGCGAGGTCACCGCGGCCACCGACGACGCCATGCGCACCCTCGGCCGCGACCTTGCCGCCCTCGCCCGACCCGGCGACCTGCTGATCCTGTCCGGGCCGCTCGGCGCGGGAAAGACCACCCTCACCCAGGGCCTGGGCGAGGGCCTGGGCGTGCGCGGATCGGTCACCTCCCCGACCTTCGTCATCTCCCGGATCCACCCCTCCCTGACCGGAGGCCCCGACCTCGTCCACGTGGACGCCTACCGGCTCGGCGGACCCGACGAGATCGACGACATCGACCTGGACATGACCCTCCCCGACTCCGTCACCGTGGTGGAGTGGGGCGAGGGCGTGGCCGAGGGGCTCTCCGACGACCGGTTGGAGATCCGCATCCAACGCCACCCCGACGACACCCGCTCCGTCCACCTGCGCGCCGTCGGCGCCCGGTGGACCGGCGCCGACCTGCCCGGCACCGCCGCCGGGCGCGGATAGGCGGTCACCCGTGCTTCTCCTGGCCTTCGACACCGCCACCCCGGCGGTCACCGCCGCCATCGGCGAGACCGGCGCCGACGGCTCCTTCACGCTGCGCGCCAGCGCGAGCTCCGTGGACGCCCGCCGCCACGGCGAACTGCTCGGCCCCACGATCGCGCGGCTCACCGAGGAGGCCGGGATCGTCCTGGCCGACCTCGACCACGTCGCCGTCGGCGTCGGCCCCGGGCCCTACACCGGACTGCGGGTCGGACTGGCCACCGCGCACGCCCTGGCCGACGCCCTCGGCGTTCCCTGCCACGGCGTCACCACCCTGGACGCGCTGGCCTTCGCCACCGGGCGGTCCGAGCCCTTCGTCGCGATGACCGACGCCCGCCGCAAGGAGGTGTTCTGGGCCCGCTACGACGACCGCCTCACCCGCGTGGGCGAGGTGCGCGTCGACCGCCCCGCCGAGGTGGACACCGGCGGGCTCGCGCTGGTCGGTGACGGCGCCCGCATGTACGCCGACGTGCTCGGCGCCGGTTCCGCCGCGCTGGACCCCCTGCACCCGGACGCCGCCGCCATGGCGGAGCTGGCCCTGCTGCGCCTGGGCCGCGGCGAGGAACTGCCCGCGCCCAGCCCGCTCTACCTGCGCCGTCCGGACGCGGTGGAGCCCGGTGCCCCGAAGAAGGTGCGCCAGTGGGTGAAGTGACGCCGACGCCGGGCCTGACCGGCGTGAGCCTGCGCGCGATGACCCCCGACGACGTTCCGGCCGTCATGGACCTCGAACGCGCCCTGTTCCCCCTCGACGCCTGGAGCGAGGGCATGCTCAAGGACGAACTGGCCGAGCCCACGCGCCACTACCTGGTCGCCGTGTCCGGGGACGCCGTCGTCGGCTACGCCGGGCTGCGCGCCGTCCCGCCCGAGGGCGACGTGCAGACCATGGCCGTGTCCGAGCAGGTCTGGGGCCGGGGCGTGGGCAGCTCGCTGCTCACCGAACTCCTCACCGAGGCCGGGCGGCGCGGCGTCACCCACATGTTCCTGGAGGTGCGCTCGGACAACCCGCGCGCCCAGAGGCTCTACGGCCGGTTCGGCTTCGTGCAGATCGGTGTGCGGCGCGGCTACTACAACGGGGCGGACGCGCTCGTCATGCGGCGCGTCGCCGAGGAGGGGAACCATGAGTGACCTGCCGCTGGTCATGGGGATCGAGACGTCCTGCGACGAGACCGGCGTCGCCCTGGTGCGCGGCTGCGAGCTGCTCGGCGACGCCGTGGCCTCCAGCGTGGACCAGCACGTCCGGTTCGGCGGCGTGGTGCCCGAGGTGGCCAGCCGCGCGCACCTGGAGGCGATGACCCCGACCGTGCACCGGGCGCTGGAGCAGGCCGGGGCCAAGCTGTCGGACGTGGACGCCGTCGCCGTCACCGCCGGTCCGGGCCTGGCGGGCGCCCTGCTCGTGGGCGTGTCCGCGGCCAAGGCGTACGCGATGGCCCTGGGCAAGCCGCTCTACGGCGTGAACCACCTGGTGGGCCACGTGGCCGTGGACCAGTTGGAGCACGGCCCGCTGCCCAAGCCCTCGATCGCCCTGCTGGTGTCGGGCGGCCACACCTCGCTGCTGCTGGTCAACGACCTGGCCACCGAGGTGGTCTCGCTCGGCGACACCGTGGACGACGCCGCCGGTGAGGCCTACGACAAGGTGGCGCGCCTGCTCGACCTGCCCTACCCGGGCGGTCCGCCCATCGACAAGGCGGCGCAGCGGGGCAACCCCAAGGCGATCCGCTTCCCGCGCGGCAAGTGGGGCGACGGCACCCACGACTTCTCGTTCTCGGGCCTGAAGACCGCCGTGGCCCGCCACGTGGAGGACACCGACCGCCGGGGCGAGCCCCTGGTGGTCGCCGACATCGCCGCCGCCTTCCAGGAGTCGGTGGTGGACGTGCTCACCCGCAAGGCCGTGGACGCCTGCGTGGAGCACGGCGTGAGCACGCTGGTCATCAGCGGCGGCGTGGCGGCGAACTCGGCGCTGCGCGCGCTGGCCGAGCAGCGCTGCCGGGAGGCGGGCGTCGAACTGCGCGTCCCGCGCCCGCGCCTGTGCACCGACAACGGCGCGATGATCGCCGCCCTGGGCGCCGAGGTCGTGGCGGCGGGCCTGCCCGCGTCCGCCCTGGACCTGGCCACGGACACGTCCCTGCCGGTGAGCTCCCCGCTGGCGATGTAGCCCACGCGGGACCGCCCCGGCCCGGAACCGGTCCGGGCCGGGGCGGTCCCGCCGGTGTCCCTCATCCGGCCAGCGCCAGGCCCGCGCTGATGGCGGCGGCGATCAGGAACGCGATGGACCCCATGAGGGTCTCCATCACGGTCCAGCTCTTGAGGGTGGTCTTGATGTCGATGTCGAGGTAGCGGTTCATCAGCCAGAAGCCGGAGTCGTTGACGTGCGAGAGCACCGTCCCGCCCGCCGCGATCGCGATGACCACGAGCGCGATCTCGGGCTGCGACATCCCGGCCTCCGCGATGAGCGGGGCCACGATCGGGGCGGTGGTGACGATCGCGACCGTCTTCGACCCCAGGGCCACGCGCATGATCGTGGCGATGATGAACGCCAGGACGATGGCGGGCAGGGCCGTGGCGGACAGGATCCCCGCCACGGCCTCGCCCGCGCCCGTCGCCTCCAGGACCTCGCCGAAGACCCCGCCCGCGCCGGTGACGAGCAGGACCAGGGCGGTCGGGCCCAGCGACGCGGAGGCGGCCTTCTCCACCCGCTCGCGCGTCATGCCCCCGCGCAGGCCCAGCAGCCAGAAGGACAGCAGGGTGGCGATCGTCAGCGCGGTGACGGGGTTGCCGACGAAGAGCAGGGCCTCCAGCACGGGCCCCTCGGGGAGCACCAGCGGGGAGAAGGTGTTGAGCAGGATGAGGGCCACCGGCAGGATGACCACGGCCAGGGTCAGCGACAGCGGGGGCGCGTTCTCGGGGACCTCGCTCAGCTCGTCGCCCTCCTCCTGGAAGGAGGCGGGGACGGGGACGAAGTTGCGGTCGCCCAGCCACTTGCCGAACACGTAGGCGCCCAGGTACCAGGCGGGCAGGCCGCAGACCAGGCCCATGAAGGCGATCCAGCCCAGGTGCCCGCCGAGCAGCTCGGCCGCGGCCACGGGACCGGGGTGGGGCGGCAGGACCGCGTGCATGATGGCCAGGCCGCCCGCCGCGGGCAGCGCGACGCTGATCAGCGACCGGCCCGACCGGGCGGCGACCGCGTACAGCAGCGGGACCATGATGATGAAGCCCACGTCGAAGAAGACGGGGATGCCCAGGAGCAGCGCGGTCAGCCCCATGGCGAGCGGGGCGCGGCCCTCACCGAAGAGGGTGAGCAGGCGCTGTGACAGGAGTTGGGCGGCGCCCGTCTCCTGCATCATGCGGCCCAGCATCGCGCCGAGCGCGACGATGATGGCGATGCCGCCGAGGGTGTCGCCCATCCCGGCTTCGAGCAGCCCCGGAATGCCGCTGAGGGGCAGGCCGGCGGCGAACGCGACGGCCGCGCTCACCAGGAGCAGCGCGATGAAGGCGTGCAGTTTGGCCCGCAGGACCAGCACGAGCAGCAGGACCACGCCGAGGGCGACGGTGAGGATGAGGGCCCACGGCGGGAGGGACCAGGCCGTGGCGGGGGCTTCGCTCGCGGAGAGGAACGCCCCGGAGGCGGAGGGGTGGGTGGTGGAGAGCATGGGAGACCTTGTCTCGGGAGGTGCGGGCGCTCCGACGCGGCGGGACGCCCGGGGGGCCGCGGCACCGGAGGGGGGATCCGGTGGCGGAGGTGGTTCCTGGAGCTGGTTGACGCTCCGGGGAACCCGGGGAGAGCTACCGGCGCGGCAGACGGGCGGCGAGGTCGAGCCCGGCGGCGAGGAGCCGCTCGGCCTCCGCCAGGTGGGCGGGCTCGGGCGCGGACAGCGGGGCTCGGACCGGGCCGACGTCGGCGCCGATCACCGACGCACGCGTTCGGGCGACCGCCTTGACCAGGGACACCGAGTACCCGGGGCCCTGGTCGCGCAGGCGGACCCAGGGGATGAAGAAGCCGTCGAGCAGCGCGTCGGTTCCCGCCGTGTCGCCCGCGCGGAGGGCGTGGAAGAAGGCGGTGGCGATCTCGGGCGCGAAGGCGTGCACGGCCGACGAGTAGGAGGAGACACCGATCGCGGCGTAGGAGCGCGCCTGGAGTTCGGCGGTCGGGGTGCCGTTGAAGAAGAGGAGCTCCTCGGGGGCGGCCCTGACCAGGCGCTGCATGCGGTCGAGGTCGCCGATGCCGTCCTTGAAGCCGATGACGCCGGGGATCCGCGCGATCTCGGCGAGGGTCTCGGGCTCGTAGACGGCCTGGGCGCGCTGGTACACGATGACCGGCAGGCCCGCCGCCTCCGCCACCGACCGGGTGTGCGCCACCAGACCGGCCTGGGTGCCGCCGATCAGGTAGGGCGGCAGCAGCAGGAGGGCGTCGGCCCCCGCCTCGCGGGCGACGCGGGCGAACTCCACGGCCAGTGGGGTGCCGTGGCCCGTACCGGCGACCACGGGCACGGCGCCGTCGGCGCGCCGGACGGCGGCGGCCACCGCGGCCCCGAACTCGTCGAGGCCGAGGCTGAAGAACTCGCCGGTCCCGCAACCCACGAAGACCGCGCCCGGCCCCGCGGCCAGCTGGTGCTCCAGGTGCGCCTCGAAGGCCTTGGGCGCGAAGGAGCCGTCCTCGGCGAACGGGGTGAGGGGGAAGGAGAGCACCGATCGGCGCATGCCTTCGGCGAGTCTCCCGGGGAGTTCGGGATCGGTCCCGACGTCACTCATATCGTCTCCATACGTAGATGGCATCTTCGTCTGTAGCCGAAGGTTATTTTGGGGGACACATCACGTCAACCTGGGACGCGGAGCACAAAAGGTGATGAAGCGGGCAACACTCCTGACAACACGGCGGGTGGCGCCGCGGGAGCGGGCGTGAGGGAGGGCAGGGGCGCAGGCGGCGGGAACTCCTGTGACGGAAGGGTTTCGCCACGTGTTCCGTGGCGCGCGGGACGGTGTCCGGGCGAACGGCGTTCTACACTGAGGACCCCGAGGCGGACGTCCTCGCTCGCCCCCGGCGGGCCGTCCCCGGCCGGGGGCCGACCCGGCCCGCACGCAGCAGGAAGGAGGCGGTCGAGTGTCGGCCGCGGAAGGTCACGGCGGTGTCCGAGAGGTCAAGTCGGCGGCGCGCACCGTCGAACTCCTGGAGATCCTGGCGCGCTACCGGGACCCGGTCACCCTGCGCACCCTCTCGGAGGAGATGGGCATCCCCCGCAGCAGCCTGTACGCGCTGGTGCAGACGCTCGTGAACCGCGGTTGGGTGCGGTCCGACCCCACCGGGGCCCTCTACGCGCTGGGCATCCGCGCGCTCTTCACCGGGACCGGCTACATCGACTCCGACGCCCGCGTGGCCCAGGCGCGCGGCCACCTGGACTCCCTCGCCGAGAAGCTGGGGGAGACGGTCCACCTCGCCCGGCTCGACGGCGGCGACGTCGTCTACCTGGCCACCCAGGAGTCACGCCACTACCTGCGGCCCTTCAGCCGGGTGGGCCGACGGCTGCCCGCGCACAGCACCGCCCTGGGCAAGGCCCTGCTGGCCGAGCGCGAGGACGGGCAGGTGCGCGACCTGCTGCCCGCGAAGCTGGAGGCGCTCACCGCCGAGACGATCACCGACGTGGACGCGCTCCTTGAGGACCTCGCGCGCATCCGCGAGCGGGGCTACTCCACGGACGACGGGGAGAACGTCGTGGGCCTGCGGTGCGTGGCGGTGTCCCTGCGCTACGACAATCCGGCCGTGGACGCCCTGAGCTGCTCGGTCCCGACCCCCCGGTACACCGAGGACGTGGCCGAGGCCGTGCTGGAGGCGCTGATGGAGGCGCGGGCGATCCTGGAGCGCTCCTGGCCCCCGGGTCCGGGCCTGGGGTGAGGTTTGTGGGGGTGGGAAGCCGCGGCCTCCCACCCCCACACGTGGTCGTGGTGCCCGGCCTCAGCCGAAGAGGTCCTCGGGACTGTTCACCTTGGCGGCCTTGCTGGCCCAGCCTTCGAGGGTGTCGAGGTCGTCACAGGATTCGATCCGCTGGCGGATCTCGTCGGAGACCTCGAAGCCCCGGGAGGAGAGGAAGAGGATCACGCTGCGCGCAACGCCCTCCTCGCGGCCCTCCTCGCGGCCCTCCTCGCGGCCAATGTCGACGTACTCGCGGGCGAAGTCGCTCTGCCAGTTGTAGGTTCCCACGGACATCAGGTCCTCCAGGTATTTCCGGGCCTCGTCGGAGCGCCCGGCCAGTACGTAGTCATAGTAGAACGCGCGGTGGTCGGAGGACACGGCGTTCAGTGCCTCCATCACCGCGTCCAGCGTGCGCAGGTCGTGGTCACCATGCGCCTTGGCCGACAGCACCGCCAATTCGGGCATACTCCGCGCCTGCTCCGGGTCAGCGACCACCGGAGTGTTGGACGGCCCCACCACGAGAGGCGTGAGGTGGTCGCCCGGATACCCGGTGTGGATCGGACCGGTGTAGTACCGGGCGAGTGCGTCGGTGGGACACAGCGCCAGCAGCACTGTCGGGCACTTGACCTGGGCCCGGACGGTCGCGTGGTACACCGGCCAGGTCCAGAACTTGTCCTGTTCCTGCTTGTGCTGGCGCTCCACGACCACGGCCAGGACCTTCTTGGTGCCGTTGCGCAGCACCACGGCGCCATCGCTGGTGTAGACGCGCGGTTTGCTGTCGGTGCACTCGGAGGAGGTCATCGAGGCCTCGGTGTACTCGGGCAGTTCGAAGCCGACGGCGTCACGGAGCAGGGGGATGACCACCTCCGGTGCGTTCCGAATGATCTTCAGGGGTATCTCGTGTTCTTCGCTGGGCACGGCGTTCCTTGTCGTTGTCGTAGGGGCGAGGAAGAGGTCACGCGGGTGTGGCCTGGCGCTGCTGGTCTCGCCAGGTGCGGACGAGGGAGGTGAGTTCAGCCCACTCGGAGAACTGGGCGCGGGCGGGCTTGGCGGGTCGGACGACGCCGAAGCGGGGCGCGGGTTCGCCGAACAGGTGACCGTCGGGATCGTTCTTCCACTGCTGGAGCAGGGCGGCGGCGCGTTCCTGGACGAGGGCGAACGCGCGCCGGACCTCGTCCGTCTCGGAAGCGGTTTCGGGTCGGCGGGGCGCGGGGACCCGGATCGTGGACGCGCGTGCGCGCAGACGTTCGTGGGCGGCGAAGTAGGGGCGCACCAGGGCGATGTCCTCGGCCGGAACGGTCTCGCGGGAAGGTGCCAGGCGGGGCGCGGGCGCGGAGACGGGGAGGGGTGCGGGCGCGTAGCGGCGGACGCGGGTGGAGCGGCGACGGCGGCGACCGGCCACCGTGGAGTGGCGTCCGCAGGGAGCGGAGAAGAAGGCGATCAGCGGGCCGAGGGCACGGTTGAGAAGGGCAGCGCTAAACTGGCGCATGCTGGCAGTTCCTTGTGGTTAAAGGGGTTGAAGTTGCTGGCCAAGGCCCCGGGCGGTAGTTGACCGTCGCGGGGTCATTCGTGCTTTCAGTTGTGTGTTCGGGAAAAGGTTAAGGCATCGTGGGAGTGCTTGGCGAAGCTACGGCGAAGTAATGTGCGGGTCACATTCACAGCTCGGCCGTTGCGGCAGATCAGGGGCCTCGCGAGAACCTTTCTCGCCAAAAAGACAAAAGGTTCTATCCGGGCATGGAACGCAAAAAGGCCCCCGTCCCAGAAACGCGGGACGGGGGCCGTTGCGATGCGGTCAGCGGTCGCCCTTGACGGAGGCGAGGAAGCCGGACCATGCGGGGCTCCCGAAGGCGAGGTGGCCGTGGTCGCGGTGCTGGGTGTCGCGGACCAGGGTGCGCTCGGAGCCCTCGGCGACCTCCACGCAGTTCTGGTGCGAGCCACCGCTGTAGCTGCTCTTGTGCCACTGGACGTCACTCATGGCGGAAATCCCTCAATCGTCTCTTCGACCAGCCGCAGCGACTGGCTCGGTGGCATCGCTGCTGCCTGGAGGCGGTGGAACCTCAGTTTGAACTCTCCCACGGCGTCGGGATCGTGGACGAACTGGCCCTTGTAGGCCGACTCCACGTACACGAGTTCCCGTTCCGGCGGGGGATCAAGGACCGTGAACGGTCCGACCAGCCCTGAGTGCAGAGGCTCCTCTGTGATCTGCAAGGTTATCCGCTCGCGCGCGGCGAGAGCGTGGATGTGCTTCAGCTGTTCGCGCATGATGGGTCCGTGATCGATGGGTTCGGTGAGGACCGCGCGGCCGATCACCACCATCATCACCGGGGTGTCCGCGCTCTGGAAGCGCTCACCCCGGGCGATCCTTTCCCGCACGCTCGCCTCGGTCTTGGCCTGTGGCTCCCATGGCGTGACCGCCCGCATGACGGCCGTGGCGTAGTCGGCGGTCTGGAGCAGCGAGGGGACCAGGAAGGGGTGGAACTCCAGGATGGAGGCCGCCTTCTTCTCCAGGTCCTCCATCTGGCCCAGCCAGGGGAATCTGCCCTCCTTGACGAGCTCGTCCCACAGCCGTTCCAGTTCGCCGCCGGTCTCCAGCGCCTCGTCCAGTGACTCCAGCACCTCGCGGGTCGGAGTGGTCCGGCCGCGTTCGAGGTTGGACACCGCCGTGCCCTTCACCCCCAGGGCGCGGCCCAGCCTCTCCTGGGTCATCCCGAGGTCCTCGCGTCGCTGCGCGGCGACGCTGCCCCAGCGTTCCTTGATGTCGGTGCTCACCTTCGGCATGCCTGATATTCGCACATCAGAAATGGACAAAAGGGTACTACCCTGCTTTTCCTTCATGCGATGGAGTTTCGCAGGAACTCCATCCGCGCGAATGGACTTTCGCGGGAACTCCATACGGGGAGGCCAAGACCCTGGGCCGCGGCCAAGCTGTTCGGTGACGGAGAAGCGCAGGTCAGGGGAGCGGCAGTGACGGTGAACGGCAGCGGCGAGGGCTGGAAGCAGTGGCGGGCGGAACTCCCGAAGAGGATTCCGTCCCGAATTCCGGGCGTCCGGATGGTGAGTTGGGGGTCGATGCCGCAGCAGGTGGCCTCCGCGCGGATGTGGTGCTGGAACGGCAGCAAGCTCGACTACCACCGGGCCCATCCCCTCCTGACAGTCCTGTCCGAACTCCACACGAACGCCCTGCGCCACACGGCCTCGGGCAGTGCATGCGGTCGCGTGCGCATGGAGATGGAGGGCTACCGGGGCGTGTTCTGGCTCGCGGTGACCGACGACGGGGCCCTGCCGGGCAGGGCGCCCACCGTCCCGGAAGTGGGCACCGGATTCGGCCTGCGCCTGGTCGACCGCCTGGCCACGGCCTGGGGCTGGTTCGGTCGGCCGGGACACCCGATCACCGTGTGGGCCGTGGTGGACCCGCGCGGGAGCGCGTCCCCGGCGGCTCCCGAGCGGCAGCCGGAGGTTCCGGCCCGTGGTCCAGCGGTGCCCGAGGTGGGGGTCCCCGCCCAGCGCGCCGCCGGGTGATCGACGCGTACCGGGGCGGGCCGCGAGGATTGGCGGTCCGCCCTCTTGCTGCGCGAGGACTCCTCGGTGATCTGACCACATCCGGACAAGGGCGGAACGTCGTCCCTGTTAACAGGGGTTCTGGGTTTCGGGGTGTCTCCCGGCCCCGATATCTTCGGTTTCGGTAATCGGATGAATACCCCTGATACTTCCGGTTCTCCGGAACGTGGCCGTAGGGAAGAGAACGAAGGCAGGTGGAGCTGTGCTTACGGGCCCGGTCGGTGTGAACGTTGACGACGCCTACGCGGGTGGGTCGGCTTCGGCGGAGGCGGCGGCACGGCTGCGGGACCTGCCCACCGACTTCGACGAGGCGATCCAAGCTGCCAAGAGCGCAACCAGCGGTGCCCCTGGCGTGACTGGGTGGAGTGCCTTCGGTTCGGTCGAGGAACAGCACATGATCGATGTCCGCGACCACGCCAGGACGCTCGCGGAGAACATCCAGTCCGGTTCCTATGAGGCAGCTGTGACGGACCTGGAGTCGTCGGAGGAGTACGACATCCCCATCAATGGCGCTCAGCTCTACTGACCCCCTTCCCCCACGAACCCTCCCCAGGAGCCTCAGCTTGTCCGCGCTCAGCTACACCGAATGCGCCATCGAACGCAGCGCCGTCGCCTCCGCCAGAGAGACCTTCGAGGAGCTCTACTCCCTGATCACCGGGCGTTCCGCTGACTACAACACGATCACCACGCCCGTGGGCTTCGAGTTCTCCGACCAGATCGGTGAAGGCCTCAGGACCGCCGCGAATGAGAACCAGTACGCCTGGAGCAGTTCGATGCTGGCCTGTCTCCATGCCTACGGGGTCCTCGACAAGATCAGCACCGACGTCAAGTGGTACGAGGACAGGATCGAGGAGATCAAGGGCGATCTCTCCGCGGCGCTCGCGAACTCGAGCGACCCGGAGAACCTCGCTGTCATGAACTCCATCATCGATGCGCACAACCTCCAGGCTGAGGAGGCGTGGCGGGACCTGGAGACCAGGTGCGACGAGTCCCAGGACATGCTGAAGGAGGGCCCCACCCCGGAGAACATCCGGGCTCTCGGCGACGGGGGCTACTTCGGCAACAACGAGAACATCGGGTTCTACACGACAGAGAACCTCGACTACTACGTCGTGGACGAGGGCCAGGCCGAGGTCATCGCCACCCACCTCGGCCACGCGGTCCTCGACGGCAACGAGGTCAGCATCGAGCTGCTGGAGGACAACCCCGAGTACCTCGCGTTGATCGCCGCCGTGGTGTCGCGCGGTCTGCTGGCCCAGCAGAACGGCGACAGGCTGTTGGGCGGTGAGGTCGAGTTCATGGAGACTCTCTTCGGAGACATCGGTGAGATCAGCGGCGACAATCCGAGCTTCCTCCAGTTCATGGACCAGGTGAACAGCAGCGAGCACATCAGTGACTCGTTGCGTGAGGACATCAACCTCCACCTGGCCAACTCCATGCTCATCCTCTCCGACGAGGACATCGGCGGAGGGGTGGGCAACCTGCCTCAGGACGTGCGAGACGTCCTTGACGTCCCTGATTTCCCCGAAGTCAACGATCTCGGCTACGACGACTCGGAAGCTTACGACTTCACGGCTGCCCACAGTGACTGGGGCGAGCCGTTCACGACGCTGAGCACGTTTCTCGACAGCGCGGGCACCGGTGTCCGGGGTGGGACGGAGTTCTCGACCGCGCTCATGGGCACGGTCGTCGCGACCCTCGACGTTCCCTACTTCCCCACGGGAACGCCCGCTGAAGAGCACTTCCAGAACGTTATCGAGGTCGCCAGTCGGAACGACGAGGCCAACCACATCATCATCACCGGTGAGGACTTCGAGGGGGAGCCCTACCAGCACTACGAGAGCCATGGGGACCTCACCCCGGAGAAGGTCCTGGAGACCTTCTACTCCCACGATTGGGAGGACGACGGCGCCGCAGTGCGCGGCATTACTGACTGGATCGCCAATCACGAGGACCATGGGACCCCGGAACAGCAGGAGCACGCAGGGCGGGCGGCCCACGCGCTCATAGAGATGCTGGCCGATGAAGAGGACGGGAAGAATCCCTTCAAAAACACTGGCGTCAGCATCGAAGGGAACCCGGACGCCTCTGTCGGAGAGTTGAACCCAGAGCTGGCCGACGGTTTCGCTGATATTTATATATCATATATCGATGACTTCACCTTGAACTCCGGTGAGAGTGGGTACGGGCCCATTGGTGACCAACAAGGGGACAGGCTTCTCTTTCATGAAAGCGGTGAGGACGTCCTCACCCTGCCGGCGGAAGTTCGTCAGGACTTCTTGCAGCTGATCGTTGCGAACGAGGACGTCTCGCCTCGTGTCATCGCCGCCACCGAGGCCCAGGAGTGGAGAGTCCTGGAGGAGACCTTCCAAAGGGAGGGTGTCAGCCCCAGGGCCGGAGGCGAGGTCGCCGGAGACCTGCGCGAGATGGTGACCGAGGCGATCCTGCAGGAGTACATCGAGCGCGATCAGAGTGTCACCGCAGCTCGGGAATCGGCTCGGAAGCAGTGGGAGACCGGATACGGCGTGTTCTCAGCGGTGGTTTCGAATGCTGCAGGAGGTCCTGGGGGAGTGCCCGGAGGTATCGCTGCCGGTGTGGTACTGGAGTCCTTGAAGCAGCCGTTCACCGAATTCATCGACGAGCAGATGAAGGAGCGGATACCTGACGTCTACGACCCTCTGGACGAGCAGGGGGAGGGTACTGAAGTCGGTGACTTCGTTCTTCAAGGCAGACAGGAGGCACACCACCATTCGGTCCTTCAGATGGCGAATGTGTTCCTGGAAATGGGGGTTATCGACGCCGCAGATCTGGAGTCGGAGGACCTGCTGGTCGTCTATCCCAACGGTGAGACACGTCTTCCTGTAACGACCGCAGAGTGGGGAGGAACTACGAGCGAGAGGTCCGCCGACCTCCTGGAGATCCTGCGTTCCGCTTCTCTGGAGTACGAGGGGGCCGACGCCGGGGTAGATGTAGATGAGTACATTGATGGTTATGACATTGCCTATGAGCCGGAAAGCCTGGGTAGGTCCGGGGGGAACTAGAGAGTCTCGGAGATGTTCGTTCCTGTGAAGCGTCTATGGATTTTCTTGGCCTCGATGCTGCTGATCGCTGTCCTCCTCGTGGTTGTCGGTGTCAATGTTCTGGGTTCCTTTCCGGGCCGTCATGAGTCGACGGGTGAGGAGCTGCCGTCATCTCTTTCTCTTGCGGCTGTCGCGGAGGTCGAGGAGAGTCTTGAGGAGGATTCGCGCGGCCCGCTGGAAGAACTCCTGACCACCGAACACGGGGTACTGGCGGTCTTTGACGACGGTGTCGCCCTGTTTGGCACCGACCCTGTGATCGAGGTGTGGAGTCTTCGGGACCTGGGCGGGCCTGTGGCAGCTGGAGTTACCGCGGACGGTGGCCAGGTTGTGCTGGCTCAGGAAGGAGCAGGGCCGTTCTCGGGTCGTACGCGCTGGGCCGTCCTGGACGAGGCCACGGGTCAGACCGTCGCCGACCACTGGGCACAAGAGTCGCCGGATGAACTGGTCGCTCACCTGGCCACCGACTCCAGGCTGGTCCTGGCCGAGGGCGGCCGGGTCACCGCTCGCGCACTGGAAGATGACCGGGAGTTGTGGAGCCTGGAGCCTTCGCAGACCTGCGAGGAGCCTGAGGTGAAAGTCGTCGGAGGCACAGTCACCATGGCCTCGCTCTGCGGTGACGAAGTCCGTTTGTCCGGCGTCTCAGCCGAGACGGGAGAGCCGGTGTGGGAACACACCTGGCCCGGTAACGCTCTCCCCGACATGCACATTCTGACTCCGCGTACGGTTCCCGGAGGGCAGGAGGACCCGGTGGAGCGCATCGTGCGCGGTGATCTGGCAGGCGGATACGTCCTGTTCGGTCAGGGTGAGGTGTTCGACCGGGCTCGGGCGCGGGAGTACCTCCCACCGCAGGCGGACCCGGATGAGGCGCTCGCCCACGTGGTGCTGGTGGAGGACCTCCAGGATGCCGACGCGCGCCTGGTTCTCCAGGCAGGGCACGTGTTCCTCGAAGAAGGTTTGGTAGACGAGGAAGAGCTCGACGAGGTCGGACTGCTGGTCGACGGGCAGCTTCCCGTATCGACACAGGAGTGGGACGGTGACCCCCGCATGATGATCGATGACCTGGATGCCCTGCTTGCCGCACAGAACGGAAGCTTGGAGCGGCAGTAGGGCCGTGGTCCTGCGTGAGTGTCCCGGTTCGGAAACTGCCTGCGCGGTTGGCCTGTCTGAGTTGGAGACGCAGGGGAGAAGCAGCCTCTCCGGAGCCGGGGGCGCTGTGGTCGTCTTCGCGGTGGCGGTGATGGGCACGGGATGTGGATACGGCCCGAAAAGTGCGAAGAAGGACTGATGGCAGGCGCAATTGCGGAGGCCAGGGAGCTCTGGAGAAGTGGTGTCCCCCGGTTCTTTCCTCACGGGACGCACTGGCCGACCGTGGTCGCGATTGCGGCGTTGCTCCTGATAAGCGGGTGCGCCACACCGGACACGACGGTGGTCGACGAGGGCGTCGCAGACGGAGCACGAGGGCCGTTCACCATGGCTGAGGTGGACGTGGTCGAGGAGTTCCTGGCGGACGGCTCCCGGGGGCCTGCCCCCGAGCTGGTGCCCACCGCCTCCGGTGTTCTGGCGTTGTTCGAGGACGAGGTGGCTTCGTTTGGCGTGGACCCGGTGGGCGAGGCCTGGCGCTTGGAGACTCCTGGCCCTGTTCGCGACGCGCCCGTCGGGGGTGGGCGAAGAAAGCGTGCTGCTGCGGTACGGAGACGACCTCGGCCCGGTGACACGCGAGCGGACCGTGTTGCTGGATGCGAGAGACGGCCGTGTGACCGAGTCCTCCACGGCCTGGGGCGAGACGCCTTCTGGTGAGACGCACCTGATGCGTGAGGCGCGGGTGGCGGCTGAGCCTGAGGGGACACTGGTTGCTCGGAGCCTTTCCGACGGTGATGTGGCCTGGCAGCGCGATCTGTCGGAGACATGCTCATCGGGCAACGTGGATGACGTTGACGTCGCGTCCGCCGGGATCCAGTTGTTGGTGTCCTACTCGTGTACCGAGGACGGCACGGCTCACACGGTGATGATCGAGGAGAGCAGCGGGAACACCCTCTGGGAGGAGTCGTGGCCGGACGCACCCGTGCCCGGAGCCCCCGACGAGGTCGCCCTCGCCACCGCGACACACCGCCAGACCGGCCACAATGTCGGCGACCGGGTGGAGGTGCACGGATCCAACGGACGGACGCACGGGTTCACCGTCGTCAGCCTGGTCAACGCCGGGATCGACTCCCTGAACTTCCGCGGCGGGCTGTTCTACACACCGGAGACCGCCGTGGAAATGACCGGTCGTGAGGACTTCGTCAAGATCAACATCGTGGGCGCGGACGGGCCCTCGCAGAAGGACATGACCGAGGCTGTCTCGGCGGTCGTCGGGGCGGCCGGGGCCGGGGGCGACGTGGAGTCAACCATAGAGGACTTCCAAGACGGATATGGATCTCACCATGAGAGCCTCAGTGACCTCTTCAGAGCTGCCGAAGAGGTTGCTGAAGAGCGCAAAGAAAACTCCAAGGATTGATGTTGTCGGGCATGTCTATTATTAATTCCGGTTTCTCAAGAAGGAACTATGTATACGCCTCGATTCTCCTCGCTATGGTTCTCCTGATTTCTGGCTCCTTGTATTTAACTTTCTCGTCTGGGGTGGAGTACTCTTCTGGCCCCGATGTCGAAAGTTATGTGCTCTCTTCTGAGGACATGGAACGAGCGAGGGAGGATTTTTCGGAATACGAGGGGGATAAGGTAAACGATATTATTGCGACCGCGGATGGCGCTGTGCTAGTCCTCAGAGACCGTTTGGTTTCAGTTGGCGGACCCGAGTGGCGCGAGATGTGGAGCTATGAGAGAAGGGGGGAAGTCAGGCAGGTATTCGTTTCTCCTTCGGGAAAGAGAATCCATGTCCTCTTCGGGGATGGAATTCTTTCCTGGGGGAGTGGCAGTGTTGTGGGATTGCGTTCATCAAATGGAAGCAGTTTTTATGAGCATTCTGCCGGTTCTCTGATGGGAGGGAGTTCAGGCGAGGAATATTATTTTTCTGATGAATATTTTATGAGGATCTCTCCTGAAGGCGAAGGCATGTCCATGGAATCCTATGAGCTTGATTCTGGAGAGCTATCCTGGAAAGAAAACGTTAGTTCTCTCTGTACAACCGGCCGGTTCGATGCCTCTGTCGGAGTGGACGTGATCCCTGCCCCTGTAGGATTTATTGCTTCTTTGACCTGCCTTATAGAAGATGGTGGAGTACGGCAGGCTCTGGTGCACGTAGAGGAAGACAGGGGAGGTGAACACTGGAGAGAGGAGTGGGATGCAGAGGAGCCCGAGAAAATAGACATGTTCTACCTGTCGGGCGCGACGGTTCCTGGTACAGCGGATGATCTGTTGGGTCAGGCGCTGGCTTCCCGAAACAGTGATATCGAGTACGCACTTGTTGCGGACGGTGCCAGAATGGCTGCGGGCGCAGATTATGTAGTCCCGTCGGTCTTTGATTACCAGCCTCTGCGCGAGGTGTTCCCGGTTCCTCTTGAAGACGACGAGGTCCGCCCCGACTTGGTTGTCTTCGGTATGCCTGCGGAGATCGAACTCCAAGTGGCTGTTCAGGGTGCTTGGCAGCTCATTCAGGACCCGGAGGTCGATGTGGAAATAGAAGACTTCTCTATCTTGGAATTCCGTGAGCAAGGCGAGTCGGTGCATGCCACCAGCTATAGAAACTGGGAGGAGCAGAGTTCTCCGTCTGCTGTAAGGACTTTGATCAACGAGATGCTTCTTTCTTTGAGGGAGGAATAAAGGCCTTCAGGGAGCACCGACGACTCGTCGTTGAGCGACGGTGGGGTTGAGATCGGCGCAGAGTCCCAAAGTCGTTGTTTTAGATTGTTGTCGCTGGTGGGAAATACAAGCTGGTGTGGACAAGCGATCGAGGCCGACTGTCGGGATTGGGAAAATTCCCGGTAGGAAGGTTGGTTGAAGGTGCGCTCGAAACTGACTGGAGCGAAAGCGCTATGCCTGGCGTTCGGCATTTCGATCGCCACGTCGTCCTGCACTGCATACCAAGATGGCGATAGCCATGTCGTCTACGATGACCCGCATACCCTGGACCTCAGGGAGTCCGTTGATCGGGTCGGCTGGCAGTGGCGCCCTCGTGGAGGAGAAGAAGTTATCTCCGTACATCCGCTCCCTGTGGGAGTCGCAGTAATCCTTGGTGATGGAGTGGTGGCATTATCTGGAGAAACTGGAGAAGTTGTATGGGAGTATCGAAATTCAGAAGAAAACTTCACCGGAGGAGTATCGGGCAACGGTGACTACCTTGCATTGGAAGCCCAGGTTCCGGGGGGAGGTGGATACAAAGTTATGCTCTTGGACTCAGAAACGGGTCAGATAGAGCACGACATATTGATTGACGCCGAAGAGGTTGAATCCTATTCATACCTTTTCCGCGAATCTGGAGCGCATATCGCTCTCATGTCAGATCGTGTCCGTATTGTCGGGGTGGGAGAAGGCAACGGGGATGCTGTCAGTCTTTCTGCCTTTTCTCTTTCTGATGGAGAAGAAGTCTGGTCCGGCCCCGAAGCCCTCTCTTGCGATTCGGGGAAGAGACTTCGTCTTTCCGCTGCTTCAAGCGTCCTTGTCGGTGATGTTCTGGTGGCACCCTACACGTGCGCGGAATTTCTGAGCAACGAGGAGATGGAGGAGGCTGAGGGGGCTGTCGGGAACCAGGAAATGTCTGTTGGCTTGCTTGGTGTTGACGTTCAAGATGGAAGAGAGTTGTGGCGTTTGGAGGAAGAGCACATAGGCGTGGTCAATGATTCCTACGACCGAGAGTTCATCCGGCTGAACCAAGGGCATGTTTCTATTCATTCCCAACGCCTGCAAAGCATGGTGGTTGACGTGCGAGATGGTCGTGTGGTTATGGAGGGAGCGAGTGTTCTGGCTGCGGCAGAAGATATGTCGTGGGCTGTACAATCGCAAGGGCGCGGAACCTATGTGCGAATAAATGAGGCGGCGGAGGAGGAGGGTAGGATGGAAGTTGATGGCGAGGATTCTCAGGGTGAAGATTATGGGGTGGCTTTTCTAGAGCAGGCGATCGTAATTTCTGGGGATGTGGGCGCAGAGGAAAGTTCATGGGCTACTGTGCGAGAATGGGGAGGTGGCATCGAAGAGATCAGGGCGGATATGGATTTTTCCGAACATCGTGTCAATGATGTAATTTCAGTGCCGGGTGCTGTTGTTATATTTCATGGCGAGGGAGAGGGCGGACTTGTCGGCTTGCATTAGTCGCGATTCATCAGTGGGCTTCGGTCGCTGGTTGGTTCGGTGATTCGCCCGTTATGTCCCCGGGCGGCGGAGGACAAGTTCTCGCGTCATGCCGCAGGATGTGTCGGCTCCCACGAGCCAGGGAACGCCTGTGTCCTCTTCTCTGGCCCTCGGCGGGTCGGTCCGCTTGTGCGGTGTCGTTCGAAGGCGCCCCGGTCTTGGCCCGGGGAATTGGGGCGAACGCCGGGCGGCGGCCTTGCCTCCGTGTTGACGCGGGGTCGGGCTTCCACCTCGGCGGGCGGGGTAGTCGGGGCCGTATGGACGCGACTCCTCAGCAACACGGTTCACCGGCAGCCCTGCCCACCGTCACCAGCCTGTCCGAACTGGCCGACCTCGTCCGCGGCCACGACCGCCTCTACCTGCGCTACTCGGACGGCCCCGAGCAGGACCGCCACGTCGTGAGCAAGGACTACGAGAGCGAACTCGAACTCCCCGGGCTCTCGGTCACCGTCCTCACCCCCGAGTCCTGGTGGACCCGCCCCCTGGAGGACTGGCTCTCCCGCCAGGTGCGCAAGTACGCCTCACTGGTCGAGGAGGACCCGGACCGGGTGGGGTGGGTGCTCCAGGGCGACACCGTCGCACACGGCCCCGACCACGAACCGCTCCTGAGCCGGGTGCGGCCGGTCGCCTACCTCTCCGAGGCCGTGATGGAGGAGGCGCAGAGCAGGTACCGGCAGCGCTTCGAGGCGGGCAGGAAACCGACGGATCCGTAGCGGCCGGTCCGCTCCCAGGGCGTTTCGGCCCCCGGGGGTGGAATCGGATTCGGTCTCCGTGGTTGGCTTCGGGATATGTTCGCTATCACCGCAGCACGCTTCGCGCCCGACGACCCCGTCTCCGCCCTGGAGGCGGGCGAACGCCCCGACCCCGAACCCCGTGAGGGGTGGACCACCGTCGACGTCAGGGCCGCGTCCCTCAACCACCACGACCTGTGGAGCCTGCGCGGCGTCGGGCTCAGCGAGAAGCGCCTGCCCATGATCCTGGGCTGCGACGCGGCCGGGGTGGACGAGGACGGCAACGAGGTCATCGTGCACGGGGTCGTCGGCGACCCGGCGGCCGGGGGAGGCGACGAGACGCGCGATCCCCGCCGTTCGCTGCTCTCGGAGGTCCACAACGGCACCTTCGCCGAGAAGGTCCTGGTGCCCCGCGGCAACCTGGTGCCCAAACCGGAGGAGCTGTCCTTCGAGGAGGCCGCCTGCCTGCCCACCGCGTGGCTCACCGCCTACAGCATGCTCTTCGGCAAGGCCGACCTGCGGCCGGGCTCCACGGTGCTCGTCCAGGGCGCCGGGGGAGGCGTGGCCGCGGCGCTCATCCGGCTGGCGTCCCAGGTGGGCCACCGGGTCTACGCCACCAGCCGCAGCGAGGAGAAGCGGACCAGGGCCCTCTCCCTGGGCGCGCACGCGGCGCTGCCCACGGGCGAGCGCCTGCCGGAGAAGGCGGACGCCGTCTTCGACTCGGTCGGCCAGGCCACGTGGGCGCACTCGCTGCGCTCCCTGAAGCCGGGCGGCGCCGTCATCACCTGCGGCGCGACCAGCGGCGACGCGCCCCCGGCCGAACTCAACCGGGTGTTCTTCCTCCAGCTGCGGGTCCTGGGCTCCACCATGGGCACCCGTGAGGAGCTGGCCGCCCTGGCCCGGATGTGCGTGCGCACCGGCGTGCGGCCCGAGATCGACCGGGTGCTGCCCCTGTCGCGGGCCGAGGAGGGCTTCCGGGCGATGGCCGGGGGGGAGCAGTTCGGCAAGATCGTCTTCACGGTCTGAGCGGGCCCGGCGGGGAGGTAACGGCCGCAGCGCGCGGGGTCTGACCTGGAATGACCTCGTGCCTACAGCCGGATGCCGGTGCTTCGAACCCGCTGTGAGCGCGGGGCCGCGGCGTACCGCCGCAGCCCCCGGACACACGAAGGCCGGGGCACCTCTTCGGATGCCCCGGCCCCCTCGCCGTCCGCCTGTCCGCGTCCGCCCGGCGGTCACCGGGCGGACGCGAACGGGGACCTCTCGCTACTCGTCGTCCTCGTCCTCGTCGCGGCGGCGCTTCTTCTTGCCGTCCCGGCCCGGGCGCAGCAGCGCCTCGGCCAGGGCGAGCACCGTCTCCTCAAGGGAGGCGAACCGCTTGGTGATGTCGTCGTGCGAGTTCTCGACGGCCTCGGTGACGGTCTCCTCCAGCTCGTGCCGGTCCGGGCGCTGCTTCAGCTCGCGCAGCACCGGCGCCACAGCCGAGGTGACGTGCTCGTCGATCTCGTCCAGCTTGCCGGTGTGGTCCATCTGCGGCCGGTCCACCAGCTCGCTCAGGCGGCGGTGCAGCTCGCTGACCTCCATGGTCTGCGGCAGCTGGTTGAGCCGCTGGTTGAGCGCCTCCAGCCGGTCGTCGAGGGCCTCCATACGGCCGTCCACGCCCTCGAAGTGCCCGCTGACGCCCTCGAACTGGCCCTCGACCCCGTTGACCCGGCCGTCCAGGCCGTCCAGGCGGCCGTTGACGCCGTCCATGCGGCCGTCGATGCGGTCGAGCTTGCCCTCGACCCCCTCGAAGCTTCCCTCGAAGTGCCCCTCGAAGGTGTCGAAGCGGTCGGTGAGGCGGCCCAGTTCGTGGTCCACCTTGCCGGTGATCTGCGCCAGGTGGGTGTCGACCTTGCCGGTCAGGGCCTCGCGCTGGCGCTCCAGCCTCTCGTCCAGCGCCGTCCGGTGCGCCTCCACCTGCTCGGTGAGCGACTCGGTCAGCGTCCGCGAGCGCTCCTCGGACTCGGTGGCGAGGCGGTCGCCGCTCTCCTGGACGAACGTCCGCAGTTCGGCGAAGTCGGAGGTGACGCGCTCGGTGTCCTCGGCGATCCGGGTGCCCAGGGCGTCGGTGCGCTCGGTCACCGCCTCGCGCAGGCGGTCGGAGGCGGCCTCGGCCTGCTCCCGGGTCTCGGTGCGGCCCAGCTCCATCTGCTCGTTGAGCTCGGCCAGGCGCTGGCGCAGGTGGGTGCGCATCTCGGTGAGCGACGACTCGTGGTCCTCGCGGAGCTTGGCGAGCGCGCCGGTGACGTCGGCGACCGCGGCGGTGGTCTCGGCGTTGTTCTCCTCGGCCTGGGTGCTGAGGTAGCCGACGTTCTCGGCCAGCTTGGCGGCGAGGGACTCGTGGCGCTCGGCGGAGGAGGTGGACAGCGCGCCCAGCTCCTCGGCCAGGGCGGCGGTGCGCTCGCCCAGTTCGCCGGTGTTCTCCTGAAGGCGTGACAGCAGCGCCTCGTGCTGCTCGGCGGTGCGCTCCTCCATCGAGGTGCGCAGCCGCTCGGTGCGCTCCTCCACGAGCGTGCGCAGCTCGCCGTTGGCCTGCTCCGCCTTGGCGGCGGCCTCCTCGGCCTTGGCCGCGACGGTCTCGCCCAGCTGGGCGTCGGCGGCGGCCAGGGCCTCACGGCTCTCGCTGACGGCGGTGGTGAGGCTCTCGCGGCTCGCGGCCACGGCCTCGGCCAGCTCGGTGCGGCCCTCGGCCAGGGCCTCGGAGATCTCGGTCCGCCCGCTGGTGACGACCTCGACCAGTTCGGTGCGGCTCTCGCCGACCGCGGCGGTGAGGGCCTCGTGGCGGCTCTCCGCGGACTCCGAGAGCGCGGACAGCGACGCCTGCACGGCCTCGGTCTTGGCCGTCAGGGAGGCCAGGGCGGTGTCGAGGGCGTCCAGACGGGCGCCGAACGTCTCACTCAGCCCGTCCAGGCGGGTGCCGAGGGTCTCACCGAGTCCGTTCAGACGGGTGTCGAGGGTCTCGTCCAGCCCGTTCAGGCGCTCGCCGAGCTCGTTGACCTGCTCGGAGGTGCGGTTGCCCGTCTCCGCCATCCGCTGGAGGCGGGTGAGCGCGGTGTCCAGGTGACCGGCGATGCGGTGGGTGTCCGCGCGCAGGGAGGGCAGGTCCGACAGGGGCTTGACCTGCTGGCCGACGACCTCGATGTGCTCGGCGAGGGTCTCCGCCCACTCCGGCGGCCGGGCGAGGAACTCGTCGACGCGGCCGTTGACCGTGGCGACCGACTCGGTGAGGGCGGTGAGCTCGCGCTCGCGCAGCTCGCGGAGCAGCCACTCCATGCCCTCCAGGCGCTGACGCATCTCCTCGCTGACGGCGCCCTGCGACTTCTGCTCGGAGACGTGCTCCTGGGCGGCCTGGGAGAGCAGGTCGCGCATCCGGTCGGAGATCCCCGCCTGACCTCCTCCGTTGAGGAAGTTGTGATTGGTCTGTTCCACCGAGGTGCTCCTTATTTTTCTGGCGCTCCCGTATCCGTCCGGGAGGAGTGGACGGTGGGTTCCGGACGGCTCGGGTTCTCGATGGTCCCCGGGCGGGCGGCGCTCCCGCATCAGTACGGCCTCATCGTGACTGGAGTGTTACTGAGCGTATACACGTGAGGCAAGGTCCGTGCTTTGGCTGAACCGCGGGGGGCGGGTCAACGATCACGGCCTTCCGGGTGAATCCATGAGAAGGGAAAGAATTCGCGCCGCCAGTTTAACGACACGTACCCCTGCTCCCCCAGGAGACCGCCAAAGATCTGGGTGGGGAAGGTAACGATCTGGCCCGATGTCGTGATCCGCGACCCCAGAGTGCACTCCAGCCACCTCGTCCACGGTTGTGCGCCTCCTCCGACTTCGGTCCCGCTCCGGCTCCGCCGCCAGCCCCGGGGCCTCCGCCGAACCGGGGCCTAACCCCGGGCCGGGTCGCCGACCTCGCGGCACAGCAGGCAGAAGGGCCGCTCGCCGATCCGCGTGAGCACGACCGTCACCGACTCCGGACCGGACGCGCGCAGGTCCCGGCGCAGTTTCTCGGTGTCCACCGCCGACCCCCGCTTCTTGACGGTCACCGTCCCCGCCCCGAGGGCGCGCACCGCCGAGCGCAGCCGCTTCAGCGAGAACGGCAGCACCTCCACCACCTCCAGCACCCGCCACAGCGGCGAGAGCACCGCGGTGTCCGCGGTGAAGTACGCGATCCGCCCGTCCAGCAGGGCGCCGTCCACCCGGGCCGCGGCCTCCGCCACCAGGTGTGAGCGCACCACGGCCGGGTCCGGGTCGTACAGGTAGCGCCGGGCCGCCGCCACCGGGGCCGGGCCGAGGCCGGGTTCGGCGTCCAGGTGCGCCACCGCGCCCTCGCGGGCGAGCAGCCCCTCGCGCTCGTGCAGCACCGTCGCCCGGCGCCGCGGCCCGTCGGCCAGCGCGCCGAACCACAGGGCGGTCTCCTTCAGCTCCCCGTCCACCGAGATCCACTCGGCCGCCGCCTCGGGCAGCGCCTCGTGCGGAATGCCCGGCGCGGCCTTGAGGCAGGCCGCCTCCGCCCCCGCTGCCAGGTCCACGGCCACGTCCCACGGCGGGGAGTAGGCCGAGGGGTCGAACACCCGGCCGCGCCCGCCCCGCCTGGCGGGGTCGCAGAACAGCAGCGGGTACCGGCCGGGCTTGGTCGCGGAGGCGTCGCCCTCGCGGACCCGGGCCAGTCCGGACAGGCCCAGGGCCTCGATGTTGGCGCGGGCCACCGCGACCGTGAGGGGGTCGGCGTCCACGCCCTCCACCGGAACGCCGCGCGCGGCCAGGGCCAGCAGGTCCGCGCCGACCCCGCAGCACAGGTCGCCCGCGGTGACGCCGTCCAGCCCCCACCCCGAGGAGCCGACGGCGCGAGCCACCCCGGCCGTGCGTTCCGCGCGGTAGTCGGCCACCACGCGCCGGGTGGACTGCTCCAGCCCGTTGGGGGTGAAGAACATCCGCTCCGCGAGTTCGCCGAACTTGGCCCGCCCGCGCTCGCGCAGGGAGACCTGGGTCAGGACGGCGTTTACCAGCTCGGAGACGGGTAGACCGGGGTCGAGGGCGGCCACGCGCGGATCACCGCGCAGCAGCGAGGCCGCGGCGAGCTGGTCCCTGGCGGCGGCCTGCGGGTCAACCCCGGCCAGGACCTCCCGGCCCGCGTCGGTGAGCAGGGCCTCGAAGGCGGGCGCGCGCATGGGTTCCCCCCGGGCGTCGAAGGAGCGGTGTGCGGGAGCGACCGAGCCCCGCCCCGGCCGGGAGGGGAGTCCCCCTGACGGAGGTCCCTGACCGGGGGTCACGGTCACATTTCCATTCTGGCACTCTCGGGGGTAGAGTGCTAACCGCGACGAGGCCGGTCTGGCACCCGCGACGACAGGCCGCCGCGGTCGCCCCTTTTTCGCAGTCGGTCCGTGCACCAGCGCGGGCCGAGATCAGTACACCGAAACTTTGAAGGGGGAGGTCACACCGTGTCGACCGCCACCAAGACCGTGCTGAAGCCGCTCGAGGACCGCGTCGTGGTCCGGACGCTGGAGGCCGAGCAGACCACCGCTTCCGGTCTGGTCATCCCGGACACCGCCAAGGAGAAGCCCCAGGAGGGCGAGGTCCTGGCCGTGGGCCCGGGCCGCTGGGACGACGAGGGTGACAAGCGCATCCCGCTGGACGTGAAGGTCGGCGACGTCGTTCTCTACAGCAAGTACGGCGGCACCGAGGTCAAGTACGACGGCGAGGAGTACCTGGTGCTCTCCGCCCGCGACCTTCTCGCTGTCGTCGAGAAGTAGGTCTCTACGGGGCCCGCTCCGTCGGGCCCGGAGCCAATCGCATCCCGCACCGGTCGGCGCACAGCCGGGCGGGCGGGATGCCCGCTTTCGACCAGCCTGAAGAGGAAGCACCCACATGCCGAAGATCCTGGAGTTCGAGGACGACGCCCGTCGCGCCCTCGAACGGGGCGTCGACCGCCTCGCCAACGCCGTCAAGGTGACGCTCGGCCCGCGTGGTCGCAACGTCGTCATCGACAAGAAGTTCGGCGCCCCCACCATCACGAACGACGGCGTGACCGTCGCCCGTGAGGTCGAGCTGGACGACCCCTACGAGAACCTGGGCGCCCAGCTGGTCAAGGAGGTCGCCACCAAGACCAACGACGCCGCCGGTGACGGCACCACCACCGCGACCGTCCTGGCCCAGGCCCTCGTCCACGGGGGTCTGCGCAGCGTGGCCGCCGGCGCCTCCCCGATGTCCCTGAAGAAGGGCATCGACGCCGCCGCCGCCAAGGTGTCGGAGATCCTCCTGGAGCGCGCCCGTCCCGTCGAGGAGCGCGCGGACATCGCCTACGTCGCCACCAACTCCGCCCAGGACGCCCAGATCGGCGACCTGATCGCCGAGGCGTTCGACAAGGTCGGCAAGGACGGCGTCATCACGGTGGAGGAGGCCCCGACCTTCGGTCTGGACCTGGACTTCACCGAGGGCATGCAGTTCGACAAGGGCTACGTCTCGCCCTACTTCGTCACCGACGGCGACCGCCAGGAGGCGGTGCTGGAGGACGCGCTGATCCTGATCAACCAGGGCAAGATCAGCAGCCTCAACGACCTGCTGCCCGTGCTGGAGAAGGTCGTCCAGAGCAAGAAGCCCCTGCTCATCATCGCCGAGGACATCGACGGTGACGCCCTGGGCGCCCTGGTGCTCAACAAGATCCGCGGCACCCTCAACGTCGCCGCGGTCAAGGCGCCCGGCTTCGGCGAGCGCCGCAAGGCCATGCTCCAGGACATCGCGGTCCTCACCGGCGGCCAGGTCGTCGCCGAGGAGGTCGGCCTGACCCTGGAGAACGTGGACCTCGACGCGCTGGGCGGCGCCCGCCGCGTCACGATCACCAAGGACGCCACCACCATCGTGGACGGCGCCGGTGAGAAGTCCGAGGTCGAGGACCGCGTCCGCCAGATCCGCAAGGAGATCGAGGCGAGCGACTCCGACTGGGACCGCGAGAAGCTCCAGGAGCGCCTGGCCAAGCTCGCGGGCGGTGTCTCCGTCCTGCGCGTGGGCGCCGCCACCGAGGTGGAGCTCAAGGAGAAGAAGCACCGCCTGGAGGACGCCATCTCGGCGACCCGCGCGGCCATCGAGGAGGGCATCGTCGCCGGTGGCGGCGCCTCCCTGGTGCACGCTTCCAGGGCCCTGAGCGCGGAGGACCTCGGCCTGACGGGCGACGAGGCCACCGGTGTGGCGATCGTGCGCCGCGCCCTGATCGAGCCCGCCCGGTGGATCGCGGAGAACGCGGGCGCCGAGGGCTACGTGGTCACCCACCGCCTGTTTGAGCTGGAGGACGGCCACGGCTACAACGCCGCGACCGGCACCTACGGCGACCTGACCTCGCAGGGCATCCTCGACCCGGTCAAGGTGTCCCGCTCCGCCGTGCAGAACGCCGCCTCCATCGCGGGCATGCTGCTGACCACCGAGGTGCTGGTGGCGGACAAGCCCGAGGACGACGAGGACGACGGGCACGGTCACAGCCACTAGGCACGGTCGCCGGGCCTCCGGGCCTCCGGGCCTCCGGGCTTTCGAGCCCTGGGGCGCGGGCCCGGCCGCCGGGGCGCGGCCAGCTGGGCCGGGCCCCGGCGGCACGGTCGCAACACGCGGCCGCCGGGGTGTGTCCGGTCGACATACCCCGGCGCTGACGGGGGCGGAGCGGTCGCTCCGCCCCCGCGCACTATCACGCACGTCACAGGTTTCCCTCGGCGGCACAGACGTTTTCGGGTGATTTTCCCGAAACGTGACCATTCTGTAGTTGCCGATCCGAGTGGTTGAGTCCCGCGATGGGGGCATCATTCCTAGCGTGACGGTGACGGATGCAGGCGCCCGGGGGCAGCGGGACCACACGGGGTTGAACCATCTGGGGTCGCTCGCGGTCCGGGGGGACGACGGGGCGATGGACTCGCTGCTGCGCGAGGTCCGCCCCATGGTGGTCAGGTACTGCCGTGCCCGCCTGGCCCGTGTCTCGGGGCTGGCCCACTACTCCGACGACGTGGCCCAGGAGGTGTGTATCGCCCTGCTCTCGGCGATACCGCGCTACCAGGACCGCGGCCGCCCCTTCGCGGCCTTCGTGTTCGGCATAGCGGCCCACAAGGTGGCCGACACCCTGCGCGGCGCGGGCAGGGCCGAGACGGTTTCCACCGACTCCGTGCCCGAGCGCCCCGACGAGGGCCCCGGGCCCGAGGAGTCGGCGGTGCGGGTGATCGAGGCCCAGCGAGCCCGGGAGCTTCTCGACGAGCTGCCGGAACAACAGCGCAAACTGCTGGTCATGAGGGTGATCGCAGGACTTACGGCGGATGAGACGGGACATGTTCTTGGAATGTCGGCGGGAGCGGTACGGGTTGCCCAGCACCGAGCTATTGCTCGGCTTCGGCAGGTGGCCGTGGCGAACCGCCTCGTCCCCTGAGCACGCCGGACGCCCCCGGCCCGGCCGCCGCCGGTGCCCCGACCGCCCCCGGGTGCGCGGGTACTGCCGCGCCCTCGGGGCGTCGGGCTACCTCCGCCCCTAGATCTCCCGGTTTCCCCGAGGCACGGGTCGCGGATCGGGTCATGGGTTGATCCCCTCATCCGACCAGACGTGGGGCCACTGCCGAGGGGCCGCGGTGCCGGTCCGGAAGGGCCCCGATCACCGACCACTGGCCACCGGCCCTCGTCTCCGGTGGGCGGCAGGAGCGGGGAGCCCCGAACCCCTGAGCCGCGGGAGGATCCGCGTGCTGGTCGGAAGCGGGGGGAGTGCCGCGCAAACCGTGAGGCTGGTCACTTTCGGCCCGGGGTGACGGGTCAAACACCTCGTTCCACCGGGGGCGCACGGGACCACGACCTAGGATGAGACGACACGCGAGGGCGAGACCGCGCAGGTGTGCCGGGAAAGCGGAGGTTGTGTCATGGGCCAGAGCCAGGAGTACAGCGACTACGGGGACAAACTCCTTCCCCCCGGGTTGACCTACGACGACGTCCTTCTGATCCCGGCCTACTCCGATCTCCAGCCGGGCGAGGTCGACACCACCAGCCGCATGTCCCGCAACCTCACGCTGCGGATCCCGCTGCTCTCCGCGGCGATGGACACCGTGACCGAGGCCCGCATGGCCGTGGCGATGGCCCGCCAGGGCGGCGCGGGCGTCCTGCACCGCAACCTCTCCGTCGAGGACCAGGCCAGCCAGGTCGACCTGGTCAAGCGCTCCGAGGCGGGCATGGTCACCGACCCGGTCACCTGTCAGCCCGAGGACACCCTCGCCGAGGTCGAGCGCCTGTGCGCCCACTACCGGATCTCCGGGGTGCCCGTCACCGACGCCACCGGAACCCTGGTCGGCATCGTCACCAACCGGGACATGCGCTTCGAGAGCGACCGCGACCGCCTGGTCCGCGACGTCATGACCACGGAGAACCTGGTCACCGCTCCCGTGGGCGTCAGCCGCGAGCAGGCCTTCGACCTGCTGCGCAGGCACAAGATCGAGAAGCTGCCGCTGGTCGACGGCCAGAACCGGCTGCGCGGCCTGATCACCGTCAAGGACTTCATCAAGAGCGAGCAGTACCCCGACGCCACCAAGGACGCCGACGGGCGACTCGTCGTCGGCGGCGCCGTGGGAGTGGGCACCGAGGCGGAGGAGCGCGCCAAGCGGCTGGTGGAGGCCGGTGTCGACTTCATCGTCGTGGACACCGCCCACGGCCACTCCTCGGGGCTCGCGGACATGATCGCCAAGCTCAAGGCCAACTCGCGCGCCGACATCGTCGCGGGCAACATCGCCACCCGGGCCGGGGCGCAGCTGCTCATCGACGCCGGAGCCGACGCCGTCAAGGTCGGCGTGGGCCCGGGCTCCATCTGCACCACGCGGGTCGTGGCCGGTGTGGGCGCCCCGCAGCTCACCGCCATCCTGGAGGCCGCCAAGGCGTGCGGCCCGGCGGGCGTCCCGCTCATCGCCGACGGCGGGCTCCAGTACTCCGGTGAGATCGCCAAGGCCATCGCGGCCGGTGCCAGCACCGTGATGCTCGGCAGCCTGCTCGCGGGCGTGGAGGAGAGCCCCGGCGAGCTGATCTTCATCAACGGCAAGCAGTTCAAGGCCTACCGGGGCATGGGGTCGCTCGGCGCCATGCGCGGCCGCTCCTTCTCCAAGGACCGCTACGCGCAGGCCGACGTGGCGACCGAGGACAAGCTGGTCCCCGAGGGCATCGAGGGCCAGGTGCCCTTCCGCGGCCCGCTCCAGGCGGTCGCCCACCAGCTCGTCGGTGGTCTGCACCAGTCCATGTGGTACGCCGGAACCCGTACGGTGCCCGAGCTGCGCGAGCGCGGCCAACTGATGCGCATCACCAGTGCCGGGCTGCGCGAGAGCCACCCGCACGACATCAAGATGACGGTCGAGGCGCCCAACTACAACGCCCGCTGACGCGGTGGCCGGGCGGCCCGGCGCCGACCGTCTTCGGGGTCGATAGACTCACGGCGGCAGGAAACGCGCCGGTAGACCGTCCGGCAAGGCACGTCAGAGGGGATCGAAACGTTGGCTCAGGTGGAGATCGGGCTGGGCAAGAACGGACGCCGGGCCTATGAGCTCGACGAGATCGGGATCGTGCCTGCCCGGCGGACGCGGGACCCGGAGGAGGTGTCCATCGCCTGGCAGATCGACGCCTACCGGTTCGAGACCCCGCTGGTGGTCAGCCCCATGGACAGCGTGGCCTCGCCCCGGACCGTCGTGGCCGTGGGCGAGCAGGGCGGCCTGGGCGTGCTCGACCTCGAAGGGCTCTGGACCCGCTACGAGGACCCGGAGCCGCTGCTCCAGGAGATCCGCGAGCTCGACGACGTCGCCGCCACCCAGCGGCTCCAGGAGATCTACGCGGCGCCCATCCAGGAGGAGCTGATCGGTCGCCGGATCGAGGAGATCCGCGACGCGGGCCTGGTCACCGCCGCCCGGCTGTCGCCGCAGCGCACCGCCCAGTACCACAAGGCGGTCGTCGACGCGGGCGTGGACATCTTCGTGATCCGCGGCACCACGGTGTCGGCCGAGCACGTGTCCGGCCGCGCCGAGCCGCTCAACCTCAAGCAGTTCATCCACGAGCTGGACGTGCCGGTCGTGGTCGGCGGCTGCGCCACCTACACCGCGGCGCTGCACCTGATGCGCACCGGCGCCGCGGGCGTGCTGGTCGGCTTCGGCGGCGGCTCGGGCCACACCACCCGCTCCGTGCTGGGCGTGGCCGTGCCGATGGCCAGCGCCGTCGGCGACGTGGCCGCGGCCCGCCGCGACTACCTGGACGAGTCCGGCGGCCGGTACGTGCACGTCATCGCCGACGGCGGCATGACGGGCAGCGGCGACATCGCCAAGGCCCTGGCCTGCGGCGCCGACGCCGTCATGGTGGGCTCCCCGCTCGCGCGCGCCACCGAGGCGCCCGGCGGCGGCTACCACTGGGGCAGCGAGGCGCACCACAACGAGCTGCCGCGCGGTGAGCGCGTGCGCGTCGGCACGATCGGCGACCTGAAGTCGATCCTGCACGGCCCGGCCTCCACCAGCGACGGCTCCATGAACCTCATGGGTGCTCTTCGTCGCACGATGGCCACCTCCGGCTACACCGACCTCAAGGAGTTCCAGCGGGTCGAGGTCGTGGTCAACCCGCACCACTAGGGGTGTGTCCGCCCAGGACACGGACCTGGAAAGGGCCGCGCCGGTCTCCGTCGGCGCGGCCCTTCGCGTGTGCGTCCCCGCGGCGCGACGGCTCCCGAGCCCGAGGGCACCGGCCACGAGGCGTCGCCGGTCGCGTACTTTGGTTCCGGCGTGATGTGGAATTGACGTTTCCTTGACGATGTGGAGTGCCCATGGGTGAACGACGCGCGTCCGGGGCCGAGGGGCGCCGGAGTCGTGGCCCGCTGGTCGCCGTCTGCGTGACGCTGACGGCGTGCCTGCTGCTGACCGGTGGAGTGGTCGTCCTGGTCAACCGGATCTCCGACGCGTTCAACGAGTGGTCGCCGCCCAGTGCCTCGGGCGTCGAGCCGCCGGTGGGCACGATCCAGACCCCGCCCCACGACGAGCTCACCGGTCCGCCGGAGCCCGCTGACGTGGCCCCGGCGGAGGGGGACCCCGCACCCGAGGAGGCGGGCGCCGACGAGCGCCAGACCCCCGCCGCCCCGGAGTCGCGACCCAGCGCCGAGTGGCTCGACCAGGTGTCGGAGACGACCGGCATTCCGCGCCGGGCCCTGGAGGGGTACGCGGGCGCGCAGCTGGTGGTCGCCCAGGACCAGCCCTCGTGCCAGCTGTCCTGGCCCACCCTGGCCGGGATCGGGTACATCGAGTCGCACCACGGCACCTACGCCGGGGGCGAGATCGGCGACGACGGGAGCACGACCGTCGACATCATCGGCATCCCGCTGGACGGCACCAACCGGACCCGGGCCATCCCGGACACCGACGGCGGCCGGTACGACGGCGACACCGAGTGGGACCGGGCGATCGGCCCGATGCAGTTCATCCCGCGCACCTGGGAGCGCTGGGGCGACTCCCCGTCCGGCAGCGACCCCGACCCGCACAACATCGACGACGCCGCGCTCTCCGCGGCCCGGTACCTGTGCGCGGAGGGCCGCGACCTGACCGTCGCCGCCGACTGGGAGTCCGCGCTCCTGGAGTACAACAGCTCCGACGAGTACGTCGCCGACGTCCTGGCCTACGCGCACGCCTACGCCGACGCGGCCTGACCGGACGGCCGGTCCTCGCGGGCGGGCCGTCTCCGACCCGCCGCGGGGGCGCTCCGCCGCCCGGGGAGTTGTCCACAGGCGGCACGACGGGCTGTGCGCGGGGGCGGTCGCCGTGGTCTCCTGGAATTCGGGGGGACCCGCCGTCCGCCCCGGTCAGCCGTGCGCGCGAGCCTCCTGGCGCGTGGGGGCCTTCTCCCTGGCCAGGGCGCTCTCCGGGGCGAGCCGGGCGAGCAGGGTCCGGCCGATGTCGAGCAGCTGCGCCTGCTGCTGCGGGCTGAGCACGTCGAACAGGTTGTCCCGCATGCTCCGCACGTGCCGCGCACCCGCCTCGTCGAGCATCCGCTGTCCCGCGTCGGTGAGCACGGCGAACCAGCTGCGGCGGTCCTGTTCGCAGTGCACGCGCTCCACCAGGCCGGCCTCGGAGAGTTTCCTGACCGCGTGCGAGACGCGGCTGGGCCGGGTGTGGGTGAGTTCGGCCAGGTCACTCATCCGCAGCGACCGGTGGTCGGCCTTGGACAGGAGCACGAGCAGCTCGTAGTAGGTCAGCGGCAGGTCGACCTCCTCCTGGAGGTCCTGTTCCACGCGCTGGTCCAGCAGCCGGAAGGCCAGCGTGGCGGCGTCCCAGGTGTGCTCCTCCGCGGTGTCGAGGCACTCGTGTTCGCTCATGCGCAGATATTACCACGCTGGAATGTTGCGCGCTGAAGTATTCTGACTTACTCTCGTGCTGAACATTTCAGTGCTGAACTAAATCTCGGCCCCATGGAGAGAGCGAACCCATGTCCTCCACCGACCCAGCCGCTCCACGAACCGCGCCCGAGCCCACCGACCCCCGGGTCACACCCGCGGCACCGCCCCCCTCCGCCGCGCTCCCACCGCTCGGCGGCCGCGGCCTGCTGGCACTCGCCCTCCTGGCGACGGCCCACTTCGCACTCTCGGTCGACTTCAACATCGTCTACATCGCCCTGCCCGAGATCGGCGCCGCGCTCGGCTTCACCCCGTCCTCGCTCCAGTGGGTCGTCAACGCCTTCGCCCTCGGCTACGGCGGCTTCCTGCTCCTCGGCGGCAGGGCCGTGGACCGCCTCGGCGCCCGCCGCGTGCTCGTCGCCGGGGCCGTGCTCATGGGCGTCGCCTCCGTCGTCGGCGCCCTCGCCTGGAGCCCCGCGGCGCTGATCGCCGCCCGCGCGGCCCAGGGCCTCGGCGCCGCCGCGCTCTTCCCCGCCACCCTCGCCCTGGTCGGCTCCGTCTTCCCCGCCGGACCCGAACGCACCCGCGCCATGGCCGTGTGGGGAACCGCCGGTGCCTTCGGCGCCCTCGCGGGCGGTGCCGTCGGCGGCGTCCTCACCAGCGCCTTCGGCTGGTCCTCGGTGTTCTGGGCGCTCGTCCCGCTCCTGCTCGCCGTCACGCTTCTGGCGCCCCGCGCCCTGCCCGCCGACGGCCGCCGTCCCAGCCTGACCGGGTTCGACGCCCCCGGCGCGGCGATGGTCACCGCCGGATCGCTCCTACTGGTCCTCGGCATCTCCCAGGGGCAGAGCGTCGGCTGGGCCTCGTGGCAGAGCACCGGGGCCGTCCTGCTCGGCCTCCTGGCCCTGGGCGCGCTGCTCCTGACCGAACGCCGCTCGGCCGACCCGCTGCTGCCTCCCCGCCTGCTCACCAACAGGTCCCTGCTGGTCACCATGGCGTTGATCTTCGTGCTCATGGGCGCGGTCAACACGCTGCACTACGTCTACACCACCCACGTCCAGACCACCCTGGGCCTGAGCCCGCTCGCGGCCGGGCTCGGCTTCCTGCCCCAAGGCGTCGCGGCCATGCTCGGCTCCGCGCTGCTGCTGCCTCCGCTGCTCAACCGCTGGGGGGTGCGCCGCGCCCTGTTCGCGGGCACCGCCGGGGTCGGCCTCACCGCCGTGCTCTTCGCCGCCGCCGTCGCGGCCGACTCCTACTGGGCGATGCTCCCGGCCGTCGTCCTGCTCGGCGTCACCGCCGGGACCACCTACCCGGTCGTGTTCGCCGCCGCGGGGTCGGCCGTCGACGACGCCGAACAGGGCGTGGGCTCGTCCGCGGTGTCCACCTCCCAGCAGATCGGCGGAGCGGTCGGGCTGGCCGCGCTGGTCGCGGTCGGCGACGCCGCGTCCGGGGCCGGTGCCGCCGGGCTGGGCGCCGCCGCCCTGGTCGGAGGCCTGGTCACCGCGGCCGCCGCCCTCCTCGCCCTGGCCCTGCCGAGGAAATAAACCGGCTCCCGCCCCCGGTCCGCCCCGACCCGAACTCCCCGTGACACGCCGGTGCCGGACGTCCGGTGTGATCACCGCCCCCGGTTAGCCTGGGGCCCTCTCGGATGGACACGGGCCCGGGGCGGGTATGCGCCTGGGAGGAAACCCATCGAGACGGAGGAGACGGATGACTACCACCTGGCTGGGACCGAAGGGGCGCACCGAGGCGCTCGCGTCGATGGCCGACGAGGAACTCGACGTCCTCGTGGTCGGGGGAGGCATCGTCGGGGCGGGCATCGCCCTGGACGCGGTCTCGCGCGGACTGTCCACGGCACTGGTCGAGGCGCGCGACTTCGCGTCGGGTACCTCCAGCCGGTCCAGCAAGCTCATCCACGGCGGCCTGCGCTACCTGGAGCAGTTCGACTTCGAGCTCGTCCGCGAGGCGCTCCACGAACGCGGACTGCTCCTCACCACCATCGCCCCGCACCTGGTCCGCCCGGTGCCGTTCCTGTTCCCCTTCGCCCACCACTGGGAGCGCGCCTACATCGGCGCGGGCGTCACCCTCTACGACGTCCTCGCCATGAGCTCGCGCAACAACCGCGGACTGCCCACGCACCGCCACCTGACCAGGTCCGGGGCGCTGCGGGTCTTCCCCGCGCTCAAGCGCAGCGCCCTCGCCGGGGCCATCCAGTACTGGGACTGCCAGGTGGACGACGCCCGCCTGGTCACCAGCGTGCTGCGCACCGCCGCCGGCCTGGGGGCCAAGATCGCCTCCCGCGCCCAGGCGGTCGGGTTCCTGCGCGAGGGGGAGCACGTCGTCGGCGCCACCGTCGCCGACCTGGAGGGCGGCGGGGAGCGGCGCGTCCGCGCCCGCCAGGTGGTCAACGCCGCGGGGGTGTGGACCGACGACATCCAGGAGATGGTCGGCGGCCGGGGCCAGATCCACGTCAGCGCGTCCAAGGGCATCCACCTCGTGGTGCCGCGCGACCGCATCCAGGCCTCCTCCGGGATGATCCTGCGGACCGAGAAGAGCGTCCTGTTCGTCATCCCGTGGGGCCGCCACTGGATCATCGGCACCACCGACACCGCCTGGGACCTGGACAAGGAGAACCCCGCGGCCAGCCGGGCCGACATCGACTACGTCCTCGACCACGTCAACCAGGTCCTGCGCACGCCCCTGGGCCGGGACGACGTGGAGGGCGTGTACGCGGGCCTGCGCCCACTGCTGACGGGGGAGTCGGAGGAGACCTCCAAGCTCTCCCGCGAGCACACGGTGGCCCACCCCGTGCCCGGCCTGGTCCTCATCGCCGGGGGCAAGTACACCACCTACCGCGTGATGGCCAAGGACGCGGTGGACGCGGTCGCGCACGGCCTGGGCAACGGGATCCCGGCTTCGGTCACCGACCGGTTGCCCCTGGTGGGCGCGGACGGCTACTGGGCGCTGTACAACCAGCGCCACCGGCTGGCCCGGAACTCGGGGCTGCACGTCTCCCGCGTCACCCACCTGCTGCGCCGCTACGGCTCCTCGGTCCACGACCTGCTCGACCTGGTCCGGGAGCGCCCCGACCTCGGCCGACCGCTCGCGCACGCCGAGGACTACCTGCGCGCCGAGATCGTCTACGCGGCCGAGGCCGAGGGGGCCCGCCACCTGGAGGACGTCCTGTCCCGGCGCACCCGGATCTCCTTCGAGACCTGGGACCGGGGCATCGCCACCGCCGAGGAGGCCGCCGAACTGCTCGCCGGTCCCCTGGAGTGGAGCGAGGAGCAGGTCGGGCGCGAGGTCGAGTACTACCGCAAGGGGATCGAGGCCGAGCGCGCGGCGCAGGAGCAGGACACCGACCAGGAGGCGGACGCGATCCAGCACGGTGCTCCGGAGATCGTCCCGGAGGCCAGCATCACGCGCCCCTGAGCACGGGACGCGGACGGGGCGCCTGGCGGAACGCCGCCGGGAACCGTCCGCGTTCGCCGCGCTGTGGCGCAGCGGCCCCGCCGCCGGGCACGGGACCACCGGGGGCCGGTCACCCGCCGCTCTCAGGAGAGCTGCCTGATGACCGGCTCCAGTTCGCCCCTGAGCCAGCCCAGCCCGATGGGCGCCGGGGAGTTCAGGGCGTTGGCGAAGGCCAGGTCGGCGTAGTACACGGTCGAGGCCCGGACCGCGGGCAGCTCCTGGAAGAGGGGGTCCCCGGCCAGCCTGTCGCGGTCCTCCCCGGTCGGTGCCCACACCATGAGCACGTCGGCGTCGAGTTCCTCGGTGCGCTCCAGGGGCAGTGGATCGCCCGTCTGCGTGTTGTCCTGGTTGTCCGCGGGCCGGAGGCCGAACAGCTCGAGCACCGAGCCGTTGCCGAAGGCGTACTGCCCCGGATCGGCGCGCACCCACTGGTAGGTCCTGGACCCGATGTCGGGCACCGGTGCGCCGACCTCGGCGAACGCCGCGCTGATGTCGGTGATCAGCTCCTCGGCCTCCTCCTCCCTGCGCAGTGCCTGGGCGGTGGTGCGCAGGCGCGTGTCCCAGTCCACGTTGGCGGCCTCGGAGTCCGGGGCGACCGTCGGGGCGATGGCGTTGAGCCGCTCGAACGTGGTCGCGTCCGGAACCTGGTAGGTCTCGGCCAGGATCAGGTCGGGCCCCACCGAGGCGATGGCTTCGAGGTTGGGTCCGCCGTCGGCCGAGACCAGGCCGGGGACGGCGATCCCGGCCAGTTCCTCGGCCAGCCAGGGGGTGGAGGTCTCCAGGGTCTCGGGGTCGGCGGCGACGGCGACCGGCGTCACCCCCAGGGAGATGGCCTCGTCTGCCGCGGCGAAGCCCAGGGCCAGAACCCGGCTCGGGCTCTCCTCGACCGTGACCTCGCCGTGCCGCGTCTGGACGGTCACGGGATAGCCGTCGGCGCCGGAGGAGGACCGCTGATCGGTCTCCCCGGCCCCGGCCCCGCATCCGGTCACGGCGACGGCCAGCGCGATCGCCGCGGCGGCGCGGCGCCTCCTGCGGCCGACCGCCGCGCGGCCTCGTGGAATCCTCACGTACGCACACCTCTCACTCGGTGCGAAGCGCTGCTCCGCGCCGCCCGGCGGACGCGGGGCGCCGGACGGGGCCCACGTCCACCAGACGGTTAAGGGAAGGCTTACCTTAATAGTCGCCGGTGGGGGAGCGCCACCCCGCCTTCCCCCGAACGGCGCCCGGGCACGGGGCGGGGACATCCCGGGCACGGGACGGGGGACGCCCCGGAGACCGGCGTTCCGCGTTCCCGGCCAGGTCGCCGCGCGGGCCGGTCGCCCCAAGGGCCTGAGGGCCCGCTACGCTCGGTCGCATGTGGCGATTCGTACGCAAACCAGCCAGGGTGCCGCGTCGGGGCGCCGACATCGGGGCGCACCTGGTACCGGAGGCCTTCGGAGTCGACCCCGTCCTGAGATCGGCGTGCGAGGCCGTCCGCGAGGGCGACCTCGAAGCCGGTACGTCCCTGCTCGTGGAGAGCCGCGAGGACCCCGAGACCCGGGTGCTGCGGGTCGAGGCGCTGGCCAGGGCCGCCGCTGACCTGCCCGAGGAGGTCGTCGGCCTCTTGGGGGCCGGTGCCGACCGGGCCGACACCATGCTCTGGCTGGGCCACACGCTGTTGGCACGCGCCCTGGTCCGGCCCTCCGGGAGGACCCGGGCCGACGAGAAGGCCGCCTCCGCCGCCCTGCACGAGGCGGGGGAGGCCCTGGAGGCCGCCGCGCGGCTGCGTCCCGACGACGCGGCGCCCTGGGCGGGGCTCCAGACCGCCGCGATGGGCCTGGGCGCGGACCGGAAGGAGAAGGACCGGGTCTGGGGCGAGATCACCGCTCGCGCTCCCCACCTGTTCCCCGCCCACACGGTCCGCACGCGCACCCTGTCGGCCGCCCGGGGCGGCAGCGCCGAGGAGATGTTCGCGTTCGCGGGAGCCGCCGCCGACACCGCGCCCGCGGGCAGCCCGCTGCCGTCCGTGCTCGCCCTCGCCCACGCCGAGCACGTGCGCACGGAGCAGAAGCGCCTGCTCGCCGAGGGCAGCGCCCCCTACATCGTGGACATGGCCCTGGGCCGCCTGCACGGGGAGTCGGTCCAGGAGCTGTTCGCGCTCGCACGGGCGTGGGTCGCCGAGGCGGTGCCGCACCCGCGCGACGCCCAGGCCCACCACCTGTTCGGATGGGCCTTCCACCGGGCCGGGATGGCGGAGGCGGCGCACTGGCACCTGAGCGCCGCGGGAACCGTCCGGTGCGACATGCCCTGGTCCTTCTTCGGCTCCGCCCACACCGAACTGATCCGCGCGATGGCCGAACTCGGGGTCGACCCGGGCCGGGGAGGCCGGGGCCCGGCGGCGACCTGAGTACCGCTACTCAGGTGCGGGCGGCGCGCACCGGGCAGTCTGGGGGACATGAACCACCGATCTCCCGCCCCCGCCCCGCGCACGGTCCTCCTCGCCGTGGCCGCGGCCCTCGCCGCCACGGCCCTGGCCCACCTCGTCGGGTGGGGCGTCGCCCACGCCATGGACGCGGCCCACACGGCGCCCGACGCCAACATCGGCGCGGGAATGGCCCTGCTTCTCCTGCCCTTCCCCCTCGCCCCGGTCATGGCCTGGCCGCTGGTGTGGGCCGTCCGCCTGCCCCGGCCGGGGATCACGGCGCTGGTCTGCGCCCCCGTGTACCTCGTGCTGGCCGTCGGGGTGTGGACCCTGTGGCCCGGCGCGGTCGACCGCGTGCCGCAGACCTCGTTCCTGCACCCCGTGCTGGAGTCCACGTGGAGCCTGGTCGCCGCCAACGCGGTCATCCTCGCGATCGCGCTGGCCACCGCGGCGCTCATCGTCCGCGGCCGGTCCGCCCGCGCCGTCCGCTCCTGAGGGCACACGTGCCCCGGCGTCCGAAAAACCCTCGCCACGGCGGCGGGGGCTCGGCGACAATGCACGGGTGCTACTGACGATCACGACCACGGCGAGCCCGGCGACGGACCTCGGTTTCCTGCTGCACAAGCACCCCGACAGGGCGCAGAGCTTCGAGCAGTCCTTCGGCACCGCCCACGTCTTCTACCCCGAGGCCACCGAGCAGCGCTGCACCGCGGCGCTGATGCTCGACGTCGACGCGCAGGCGCTGCTGCGCACGCGCACGTCGGTGAGCACACCCGACTTCGCACTGGCCCAGTACGTCAACGACCGCCCGTACGCGACGTCGTCGCTGTTCACGGTGGCGCTGGGACGGGTGATGCGCTCCGCGCTCCGGGGGGACTGCAAGCAGCGCCCCGAGCTGGCGCGCACGCCGATCCCGCTGGAGCTGCGCATGCCCGCGGTGCCCTGCCGGGGCGGCGCCGAGCGCGTCCGCGCGCTGTTCGAGCCCCTGGGATGGGCGGTGGAGGCCGAACCGGTCCCGCTCGACCCGGGACTGCCCGGATGGGGCGACTCGCACTACCTGTCGCTCACCCTCACCGGCACCGTCCGGCTGTCCGAGGCGCTCAGCCACCTGTACGTGCTGCTGCCGGTCCTGGACGGCAACAAGCACTACTGGGTGGACCGGAGCGAGGTGGACAAGCTGCTGCGGGCCGGTGGACCGGCTGCCGGGACCAGCGGTGACCCCGGGCCCGACGAGAGCGACGGGCCCGCTGAGACCGGCTGGCTCGCCGGACACCCCGAACGCTCCTGGATCGTCCGCCGCTACCTCAACCGCCGCGACGGCTACGTGCGGACCGCGCTGGCCCGCCTGGCCGAGGCCGACGACCTGACCGGGGACGAGGAGGGCGACGACCCCGGCGTCGAGGAGGCCTCCGCGGCGCCGCCCCTGGAGGAGCGCGCCCCCAGCCTGGCCGAACAGCGGGCCGGGGCGGTCATGGCGGTGCTGGGCGCCGAGAACGCCACCAGCGTCATCGACCTGGGCTGCGGCGCGGGGCAGCTGCTCACCCGCCTGGTCCGCGACCACTCCCTGGAACGCGTCACCGGCGTGGACGTCAGCGTCGTCAGCCTCGAACGCGCCCACCGCAGGGTGTGCAAGGGCTGTGACCCGGGCGGACGCGGCCGCCACCGGCCCCTGTTCACCGACACCGTCACGGCCCGCGACCGCGGGGACGCGCGGCAGAGGCCGGAACTGCTCGTCGGCTCGGTCGTCTACCGCGACAAGCGGTTCGAGGGCTACGACGCCGCCGTCCTCATGGAGGTGGTCGAGCACCTCGACCCCTCGCGGCTGCCCGCGATGGAGGAGAGCGTGTTCGGCTCCGCCCGGCCCCGCGTCGTCGTGGTCACCACGCCCAACGCCGAGTACAACACCCACTACGAGGGGCTGGAGGGCGGCGCCTTCCGGCACAGCGACCACCGCTTCGAGTGGACGCGCGCCGAGTTCACCCTGTGGGCGGACGGGGTCGCCGAGAAGCACGGCTACCGCGTCCGCTACCTGCCGGTCGGGCCCGAACACCCCGACACCGGCGCACCGACCCAGATGGGAGTCTTCAGCAGATGAGTACGACCGAGAGGGCCGGGGCCGCCGAGCCGCGCGTGCTCGGCGTGCCCGAGATGGGGCTCGTCGTGCTGGTCGGGGTGTCCGGTTCCGGCAAGTCCACCTTCGCCGCCCGGCACTTCGCGCCCACGCAGGTGATCAGCTCCGACCACTGCCGCGGCATGGTCAGCGACGACGAGAACGACCAGGCCGCCACCGCCGACGCGTTCGCGCTCCTGCACACCGTCGTGGACATCCGGCTGCGCCGGGGTCTGCTCGCCGTGGTCGACGCCACCAACGTGCAGAGCAGGGCGCGCCAGGAACTCGTGCGCATCGCCAAGGACAACAACGTGCTGTCCACGGCCATCGTGCTCGACGTCCCCGAGGCCCTGGCCCGGGAGCGCAACCGGGACCGGCCCGACCGCGACTTCGGCGACCACGTCATCCGCCGCCAGCGGCGCGACCTGCGCCAGAGCCTGCGGCACCTGCGCCGGGAGGGCTTCCGCAAGGTGCACGTGCTCCAGGGGCAGGAGGAGGTCGACGCCGCCGCCATCGAGCTGGAGCGCGCCTGGCCCGACCGCAGGGAGCTCACCGGTCCCTTCGACATCGTCGGCGACGTGCACGGCTGCCGCGAGGAGCTGGAGGAGCTGCTGGGCGCGCTCGGCTACGAGCTGGCCCGCGACGACCTGGGGCGCCCGGTCGGCGCCCGCCACCCGCGGGGCCGCACGGCGGTGTTCGTCGGCGACCTCGTGGACCGGGGCCCCGACAGCCCCGGCGTCCTGCGCCTGGCCATGGGCATGGTCGCCGACGGCGACGCCCTCTGCGTGCCCGGGAACCACGAGAACAAGCTCGTCCGGGTGCTCAAGGGAGGCAAGGCCCAGCTCACGCACGGCCTCGCCGAGACCATGGAACAGCTGGGACGCGAGAGCGAGGAGTTTCGCAAGCGGGTGCTGGACTTCTGCGACGGACTGGTCAGCCACCTCGTCCTGGACGGTGGCGCGCTGGTCGTCGCGCACGCCGGACTCAAGGAGGAGTACCACGGGCGGGCCTCCGGCCGGGTGCGCTCCTTCGCCCTGTACGGCCAGACCACCGGCGAGACCGACGAGTACGGCCTCCCGGTGCGGCTGCCGTGGGCGCGCGAGTACCGCGGCCGGGCCGCCGTGGTCTACGGGCACACGCCCATGGTCAAGGCCGAGTGGGTCAACAACACCCTCTGCCTGGACACCGGCTGCGTGTTCGGCGGCAGGCTCACCGCGCTGCGCTACCCCGAGCGCGAGATCGTCGACGTGGAGGCGCACCGCACCTGGTACGAGCCCACCCGGCCGCTGACGGACACGGCGGCCGAGGAGGCCGCCACACGCCCCGACGCCGCCGTGGACGTCACCGACATCGGCGTCGGCGACACCCGCACGGGCATGTTCGTGGAGACCGGGCACGGCCTGGTGCGCGCCGACGGCGGCAGCACACTGGCCGCGCTGGAGGTCATGAGCCGGTTCGCGGTGGACCCGCGCTGGCTGCTCTACCTCCCGCCGACCATGGCGCCCGCGCCGACCTCGGCCGAGCCCGGTCTGCTGGAGCACCCGAACGAGGCCTTCGCCTCCTTCCGGGGCTCGGGGATCGGCGAGGTCGTGTGCGAGGAGAAGCACATGGGATCGCGGGCCGTGGCCGTGCTGTGCCGGGACGGCGCCGCCGCCGAGCGGCGGTTCGTGCCCGGGGAGCTGGGCACCGTGTACACCCGGACCGGGCGGCCCTTCTTCTCCGACCCGGCCCTCCAGGCGCAGGTCGTGGACCAGCTGCGGCAGGCGGCCACCGACGCCGGGCTGTGGGACCGGTTGGGCACCGACTGGGTCGCCCTGGACGGGGAGATGCTGCCGTGGTCGGCCAAGGCCCGGTCGCTGATCCGCGAACAGTACGCGTCGGTGGGCGCCGCCGCCCGCGCGGCCCTGCCCGCCGCCGGGATCGCGCTCGCCGCAGCGGCCGGGCGCGGTGTGCCCGTGGACGGGCTGATCGACGGGGTCGCGCGCCGGACGGAGCAGATGGAGGAGTTCAGCCGGGTCTACCGGCGCTACTCCTGGGACACCGACGGCACCGCCGGACTCCGGTACGCGCCGTTCATGGTGCTGGCCTCCGAGGGGCGCGAGTACGGGGACGCCGACCACCTGTGGCACATGGCGGTCGCCGAACGGCTCGCCGAGGCCAGCGGACTGGTCCAGCCCACCCGCTACCGGGTCGTGGACACCACCGACCCGCAGGCGTGCGCCTCGGCCGCCGACTGGTGGACCGACATGGTCTCCACCGGCGGCGAGGGGATGGTGGTCAAACCCGTCCTGGGCGCCCGCGCCACGGGCCGCAAGGGCCTGGCGCAGCCCGGGCTGAAGGTGCGCGGGCCCGAGTACCTGCGCATCATCTACGGGCCCGACTACACCGACCCCGAGCGGATGGCGGTCCTGAAGGAGCGCAACGTGGGCCGCAAGAGCGGGCTGGCCATGCGCGAGCACAAGCTGGGCCTGGAGGCGCTGGCCCGCCACGCCCGGCGCGAGCCGCTGTGGCGCGTGCACGAGCCGGTGTTCGCGGTGCTGGCCCTGGAGTCGGTTCCGGTCGACCCCCGGCTGTAGGGGGGAGGGGGCGGTCGCCGCCGCCCCCTCCGCCGTGATCTTGTACCTATAGCGAGGTTCGAGCGCCGAGATCGGCTACAAGTACAGGATCATCCCAGTTCAGGGCCCCGTGTGCCACATCAGCACCACTTCCGGCCAACCGGGGCCGGGCGCGGCGGAGCGGGGAACTGGGAGGTTCCCACGAGGCGGAGGCGTCGCCGGACCGGTCCGATCCCACCAACGGCGTTCCGATTCGTCTCCTTTTCACGCCTTCTCTTTCGGTCGGACATCCACAGGGGCCATGATGTGCACGCCCGTCAACCCCCAGTCCCCTCCGGAGAAGATGTGTCCCCCAACCGACCCGGACGCCTGGTCGCGTCCACGTCCGCCGCGGCGGCGGTGCTCCTGGGCCTCGGGCTCACGTCCGCGCCGACCGCCCTCGCCGACACCGCCGCCCCGGTGGTCAGCGAGGTCTACGGCGGAGGCGGCAACAGCGGCGCGGACCTGCGCCACGACTTCGTCGAACTGGGCAACCCCACCGGCGAGCCGTTCTCCCTCGACGGCTGGAGCGTGCAGTACCTGCCCGCCAGCCCCAGGCCCACCACCCAGGTGCAGGTCACGGCCCTGAACGGCGAGATCGGCGTGGACGGGCACTACCTCGTGCGCCACGCGGCGGGCGCCGGGGGCAGTGTCGACCTCCCCGACCCCGACGCCACCGGCGGCACCAACATGTCCGCCACCTCCGGCACGGTCCTGCTCGTGCGGGGCACCGACCCCGTCACCTGCCGGACCGCCGCGGAGTGCGTCGCGGACGAGTCCGTCGCCGACCTCGTCGGCTACGGGGACGCCGTCATCCACGAGGGCGCGCCCGCGCCCCGGCTGAGCAACACCACCTCCGCCTCGCGCGACGACGTCCTCACCGACACCGGCGACAACGCGGCGGACTTCACGTCCGCGGCCCCCACGCCCACCAACACCGCGGGTCAGACACCCGGCGGGGGCGGGACCGACCCCGAGGAGCCCGTCGAGCCCGGCGACCTGCGCGTCCACGACGTCCAGGGCACCACCCGCACCTCTCCCTACGCCGGACAGCAGGTCACGGGCCTGCCCGGCGTGGTCACGGCGGTCAACTCCTTCGGTAGCGCGCAGGGCTTCTGGTTCCAGGACACCGAGGGCGACGGCGACCCGCGCACCAGCGAGGGGCTGTTCGTCTTCACCGGATCCACCACACCCGACGTGGCCGTCGGCGACGAGGTCCTGGCCGCCGGACGGGTCAGCGAGTACCGGCCCGCCTCCGGGGCGCAGACCATCACCCAACTGGACGGGGCCCGCTGGACCGTCCTGTCCTCGGGCCACGCCACACCCGACCCGGTCCTGCTCGACGAGGACGCCGTCCCCGAGGCGTACGCGCCCGAACCCGGCGGGGACGTCTCCGCGCTCGACCTGGAGCCCGGAGAGTACGCCCTGGACTTCTGGGCCGCGCACGAGCACATGCTCGTCCGCGTGCGGGACGCGCCCGTCGTTGGCGCCACCGACGACTACTCCGCGCTCTGGGTGACCACCAAGCCCGGACAGAACCCCACCGTCAACGGCGGCGCCCGCTACGGCTCCTACGACGGCCCCAACTCCGGACGGATCAAGATCGAGTCGCTGCTCGACCGCGACCGGCACCCGTTCCCCGAGGCCGACGTGGGCGACACCCTCGCCGGGGTCACCGAGGGGCCCGTCTACTACAGCCGGTTCGGCGGCTACCTCATCCGCGCCACCACCCTGGGCGAGCACGTCCGGGGCGACCTGGAGCGCACCGCCGTCCGCGACGCGCGACGCCACGAGGTCAGCGTGGCCACCTACAACGTCGAGAACCTCGGCGGGCAGGACGACCAGGCCAAGTACGACGCGCTGGCCGCCGGGATCGTCGAGTCCCTGAACTCGCCCGACATCATCGGCCTGGAGGAGATCCAGGACAACACCGGCCCGACCGACGACGGCGTCGTGGACGCCGACGTCACCCTGGACCGGCTGGTGGATGCCGTGGCGGCGCACGGCGGCCCCGCCTACGAGTGGCGGCAGATCAGCCCCGAGGACAAGCAGGACGGCGGCCAGCCCGGCGGCAACATCCGCAACGCGTTCCTGTTCGACCCCGAGCGCGTGCGCTTCGTCGACCGCGAGGGCGGCGACGCCACCACCGCCGTGGAGGTCGTGGAGGGCGAGCGCGGCGCCGAGCTGTCGGTGTCCCCGGGCCGGATCAGCCCGCGGGACGAGGCCTGGGACTCCAGCCGCAAGCCGCTGGTCGGCCACTTCCGCGCCCTGAACCGGGACATCTACGTGGTCACCAACCACTTCAACTCCAAGGGCGGGGACGAGTCCCTGCACGGCGTCCACCAGCCGCCGCGGCGCACCAGCGAGACCCAGCGCCACGCCCAGGCCGGGCTCGTGCGCGACTTCGCCGAGGAGCTGCTGGCCGTGGACCCCGAGGCCAACCTGGTGGTCATGGGCGACCTGAACGACTTCCAGTTCTCCCGGACCCTGGAGATCCTCACTGCCGACGGGCCGCTGCACAACCCGATGACGGACCTGCCCGAGGAGGAGCGCTACAACTACGTCTTCGACGGCAACTCCCAGGCGCTGGACCACATCCTGGTCAACCAGGCGCTCGCGGGCCGGGTCGACTACGGGATCGCGCGGATCAACTCCGAGTTCTCCGACCAGGTCAGCGACCACGACCCCCAGGTGCTGTGGCTGGACACCCGCAGCGGCACCCCGCCCGGGCGCCCCTGAGCCCGCCCGGCTCCCGGCGGGACCCCCGCGCCGGGAGCCGGGACGTTCGTGCCGCGAAGGCGACCGTCCCCCGGTCGCCTTCGCGTTTTCTCCGGGACGAACCCTCAGCGCACGTCCCTGCGGCTCAGCACCGCCGCGGAGAGCACCCACAGGGCGAGGGTGGTCACCGCGGCCGCGAGCACGACGGAGAACGCCGTCGGCAGGTCGAGGGACCCCGCGCCGGAGACGGCCGTGCTGCCCAGGCTGAGCGACGTGGTGACCAGCGACTGGGGCAGGAGGTAGGAGACCACTCCGCCCTCCCCGGAGTAGAGGAGGCCGACCCCGGCGACGCAGCCCAGGAGGCCCAGGGCGACGGGCGCGGCGAAGGAGCGGACCAGCATCGACAGCAGGGACTGCAACGCGGCGACCGGCAGCGCGGCGACGACGCCCAGCAGGGCCGCGGCCGCGTTGTGCCAGGGCAGCCAGCCGTCCAGGCCCAGGACGAGCTTCCCGCTCAGGAACACCAGCCCGAGCAGCACGAGCTGCATCACCACGACCACCAGGGCGAGCGAGACGAGCTTGGCGCCGACGACCGAGAACGCCCGCGTGGGGGTGGCCATCAACAGGTTCCAGTTGTGGCCCCGGTGCTCCATGCGCCACGCGGCCGACGCCGCCACCGCGATCCCCATCGACATGAACACCATGCCGTAGAAGATCACCACCTGGGACCAGTAGGACGCCCACCCGGACGAGAGCGCCTCCACGTTGCCCGCGTAGTTCACCGTCCCCGTGATGACCGCGAGCAGCGGCAGCACCACGGCCACGATCCACAGGGCCGAGCGGCGCAGCTTGGCGAGTTCGGCGAGGACCATCCCCATCACGCCTCCGTCCGGTCGAAGCGGTGGCTGGCCACGGCGAACAGAACCGCCACGAGCACCAGGAACGCGGCCAGCCAGCCGTATCCGGGCGTGATCGCGACGAAGCCGTCCTCGCCCATCCCCAGCGGGGAGACGACCGCGTAGTAGCCCCAGGGCAGCGCGTACGCCAACGCCGGGGGCATCAGCAGGGTGAACACCCCGCAGAACGAGCCGAGCAGCCCGAGCGCCAGGCCGACGAGCTGGTTCTCCACCCGGGCGGCCAGCAGCACGTGCAGGCACAGCATCGCCAGGTCCACCAGGAGCAGGCCGAAGGCGTACCAGACCCACATCCCGACGCGCGGCTCCACGGTGATCCCCGCGACCAGGCCCGCCGTGAAGACCAGGGTGGTCTGGACGGCCACCGCTACCGCCAGCAGCAGACCCAGCACCGCGACCTTGGCGCGGCACAGCCGTCCCGGGCCGAACCCGGCCACCTGCGACAGCGTCCAGCCCCGGCCCTGGTGCTCGATGTCGACCTGCCTGCTGGCCAGCACCGAGACCAGGAGGGGTGAGGTCATGGCCGCGATCATGACGTAGCTCATGAACAGGCTCTCCCACGGCTGGGCGGCCGGATCGCCGAAGCCCTCCCGCGCGGAGTCCGACATCAGGTTCATGCAGGACAGGCCCACGACGGCGGCCACCATGACCGCGCAGACCACCACGACCCGGAGCCTGCGCGCCTTGCGCAGTTCGAGTTTCACCGCCGTCAGGGTCACAGCAGCCCCTCACGGCCGGTGAGGTCCATGAAGACCTCCTCCAGGGACTGCTGGACGCGCCGCACCCCGTGGATCGGCACGTCGCCCTCGACGAGGCGCCGCACGAGCGCGGCGGTGTCCTCGTCGCCCAACCCGGACAGGCGCACGCCCCGTTCCGTGCGCACGGCGGGGATACCCAGGGCCAGGGCCCGGCCGGGTTCGGGGGTGTCCACGAGCAGGTCGGGCACGCTGCGGTGGAACAGTTCGGTCCGGGTGCCCTGGAAGACCAGCTTTCCGCGGCCCAGGATGCCCAGCACCGAGGCCATCCTGTCGATCTCGTCGAGCAGGTGGCTGGAGACCATGACCGTGACGCCCTCCCCGGCCAGCGTCACCAGCAGCTCGCGGATCTCCTCGATGCCCGCGGGGTCCAGGCCGTTGGTGGGCTCGTCGAGGACGAGCAGGCGCGGCTCCCGCGCCAGGGCCATCGCGATGCCCAGGCGCTGCTTCATCCCCAGCGAGTACGCGCGGACGAGCTTGCCCATGTGCTCCTGGAGGCGCACGGTGGCGACCGCCCGGGAGACCTGCCGGTCGCTGAGACCGAGCATCCGCTGGACGATCGCCATGTTCTCGCGCCCGGTCAGGTGGAGGTATCCGGGAGGCGCCTCGATGAGGGAGCCGATCTCCCGCAGCAGGGCGGGGCGCGTGTCCCGGTTCATCGGACGTCCGAAGACGGTGATCTCGCCCCGGGTGGGCCGGGCCAGTGACAGCAGCATCTTCATGGTGGTGGACTTGCCCGAGCCGTTGGGGCCCAGGAAGCCGTAGACGCAGCCCGGCGGCACCCGCAGGTCGAGGTCGTCGACGACGGTGCGCGCACCGTAGGCCTTCGTCAGGTGGTGGGTGGTGATGATGTGGTCCATGGAACTCCTTCCGCCAAGGAGCTTCCGCCGCAGGACCCGAGGAGGGCATCGTGCCGGGGGAGGGGAAACGCGCTCGTACCGCGGTAGGAGGGGCGCGGGGTGTCGTGGTGCCGGATCGGGGCCGGACGCGCGGGGTCGGGCGGGGGCGCGATGACGGGATCCGGGAGACCGGGCGCGGAGCCGGGCGGGGGATGCGGTGCCGGGGACCGGGGCCGGGGCGTGGGAGGCGCCCGCTCACGCCTCCCGGAGCAGGTCCTCGCGGTCCACCAGCCCGGCGCGGAACGCGAACAGCACGGCCTGCACCCGGTCGCGGGAGCCGGTCTTGGCCAGGACGTGGCCGACGTGGGTCTTGACCGTGGGCATGGACAGCACGAGGCGTTCGCAGATCTCCGTGTTCGTGTACCCCAGCGCCACGGCGACGAGGACCTCCTGCTCGCGCGGGGTCAGCGCGGCGGCGGCGCGGCGGGTGTCCCTGTCGATCGGGGCCGGACGGGAGGACGGGCCGCCGAGCAGCGGGCGCACGTGCCCCAGGAGCCTGCGCGTGGAGCTGGCGGAGATGACGGAGTCGCCGCGGTGCACGGTCCGCACGGCCTCCAGCAGCTCCTCGGGCGGGGTGTTCTTGAGCAGGAAGCCCGCGGCCCCGGCCTCGACGCCCTCGACCACGTACTCGTCGGTGTCGAAGGTGGTGAGGATGACGATGCGGCAGCCCGCCCCGGAGGAGACGAGGGAGCGCGTGGCGCTCAGCCCGTCCGTGCCGGGCATCTGGACGTCCATGAGCAGGACGTCGACGGGGTCGCAGCGCTGGCGGGTGAGGGCCTGTGCCCCGTCGCCCGCCTCCCAGGCCACGGTCAGGTCCGGCTGGGAGTCGATGACCATCGCCATGCCCGCCGTGAACAGCACCTGGTCGTCGGCCAGCCCCACGCGGATCACGCGTCCTCCCAGGGGACCACCGCGCGCACCCGCCAGGTGCCGGTCGCGTCGTCGACACCGACCTTCAGGGTGCCGCCGTGCATGCCGACGCGCTCGCGCATGCCGACCAGGCCGTGGCCGGGGCCCCGCCGACCGCCGTCCGGGGTTGCCCCGGGGGCGGAGGGATCCGCAGGTATCGAGGGGCTTGAGCGGCCGGTGGGTATGGAGAGGCCTGCGGGCGCCAGGAGGGCCGCGCGCGCAGAGGGGGCCGTGTGCACGGCCTCGCGGACGGAGTTGGCCACGACGGCCTCGACCCGTCCGGGCGACCACGTGAGCTCGACCCGCACGGCGGCGGGTCCCCCGTGCTTCAGCGCGTTGGCGAGGGACTCCTGGACGACGCGGTAGACCGTCAGGGACGCGGTCGTCGGCAGGGTCTCCGGGGCGCCCGTGTCCGTCCGGCCGCCGCGCGGGGCGGCCGGGGACCCGTGCTGGACCAGGCGGATCCGCAGACCGGCGCGGCGGTACTCCTCGACGAGGCCGGACAGGTCGCCGACCCCGGGGGCCGGGGCGGCCCCGCGTTCCTCGCCGTCGCGCAGGACGCCCAGGAGCTGGTGCAGTTCCGCCGCCGACTCGCGTCCCACCTGGGCGATGGTGGCCAGGGCGGTCACCGCGCGCTCCGGGGCGGCGTTCGCGGCGTAGCGGCCGCCGTCGGCCTGGGCGACGATGACGTTCAGCGAGTGCGCGAGGATGTCGTGCATCTCCCGGGCGATGCGGGTCCGCTCGTCGAGCGCGGCCAGGCGCACCTCCTGTTCCCGCTGGGTCTCCAGCAGCCGGGCGTGCTCCACGACGCGGGCGAACTCCTCGCGGTTGCGCCTGCGGAACGCTCCGAGCAGGGAGAACAGCGCGACCGCCGTCCACGCCGAGAAGACGCTGTTGAGGCGCAGCTCCGGGTCCGTCGAGAGCGCCTCGGCCGGAACGTCGAGAACCCCCCACGCCGCTCCGGCCAGGAGCAGGACGAACCCGACCACCCGCCACGGGCGGGCGAGTTCGGCCTGCACCGTGTAGGCGGCGATCAGGGCGCTGACCAACGTCGTCGTGGTGAGGTGCTCCAGCCACAGGATGTGGCACGCCAGCAGCACCGCCAGGGCCGCCAGGGCCGGGAGCGGGCGCAGGCGGCGCAGGGCCAGGGCGGTGCAGCACCCGGCGGTCATACCGAGGTAGGCCCACGACTCGGGGGTGTGGAACTCGGACACCGGCAGGGACGCCACCGACAGCCCGAACCAGACCGCCGCCCAGAGCGCGTCCACGGCGAGCACGTGGCCGCGGGCCCAGAGCGCGGCGCGGTCCAGGAGGGAGTGTGGGGACAGGTCGGCCATTCCTCCACGATAGGAACGCGCGGGCCGTGGAGCCTCATGCCCCGGCATGAGACCGCGGTGTCCGAAAGGCGGTCCCGGAGCCCGGAGACGCCGACGAAGGGCAGGTCGGGGGGTGTGGCGTGTCCACGGGACGCCGCCCTGAGGACGCCTATCCTGGGGAGCGCCCGCGATGCGGCGGGCGCACTCCACCCAGGGAAATGAGACATGAACGTACTGCTCACCGGTGGTGCCGGATACATCGGCTCCCACACGGCGGTCGAACTCCTCGAAGCCGGGCACGAGGTCGTGGTCGTGGACCTCCTCTCCAACAGCCACGAGGAGGCCCTGCGCCGCGTCGAGCGCATCACCGGACGCACCGTCGCCTTCCACCGGGCCGACTGCGCCGACCCCGAGGCGATGCGCCGGGTCTTCGCCGAGCACCGCGTCGACGCCGTCATCCACATGGCCGGGCTCAAGGCCGTGGGGGAGTCGGTGGAGCAGCCGCTGCGCTACTACCGCAACAACATGGACGCCCTGTTCACGCTCATCGAGGTGATGGACGAGCACGGCGTGCGCGACCTGGTGTTCAGCTCCTCGGCCACCGTCTACGGCGACCCCGAGCGGGTGCCGATCACCGAGGACAGCGCCCTGTCCGCCACCAACCCCTACGGCGCGACCAAGCTGTTCGCCGAGCGCGTCCTCCAGGACACGGCCGCCGCCGACCCGCGCTGGCGGATCACCGCCCTGCGCTACTTCAACCCCATCGGCGCCCACCCCAGCGGCCTGATCGGCGAGGACCCCCAGGGCGTTCCCAACAACCTCTTCCCCTACGTCGCGCAGGTCGCCGCGGGCCGCCGCGGGCGGCTGAACGTGTTCGGCGACGACTACGACACCCCCGACGGCACCGGCGTGCGCGACTACCTGCACGTGGTGGACCTGGCCCAGGGGCACATGGCCGCCGTGGAGCACCTCGCCGACGCGTCCGGGTACCGCGTGTACAACCTGGGCACCGGGCAGGGCACCTCCGTCCTGGAGGGCCTGCACGCCTTCGAGCGCGCCACCGGCGCGGCCGTTCCGTACGCGGTGGTCGACCGCCGCCCCGGCGACATCGCCGTGTGCTTCGCCGACCCCTCGGCCGCCGCCCGCGACCTGGGCTGGAAGGCCGTGCGCACGGTGGACGACGCCTGCCGCGACGCCTGGCGCTGGCAGTCGGCCAACCCCGCGGGCTTCACGGCCTGAGCCCCGAGGGGCGCCCCCGGGCGGCCCGGCGGCGCGTGCTGAGCCGGACCGCACACGCGCGCGGGGCCCTCCGGGCGTGTGCAACGCCCTAGACTGGGCGGACATCCCTGTACTTCCTGCGGAAGGTCCTCCGTCGTGTCCGTTGGTGCTGAGAGCACGTTCGACACCGTTCTCGTCGTCGACTTCGGTGCGCAGTACGCGCAGCTGATCGCACGCCGCGTCCGCGAATGCCACGTGCACAGTGAGATCGTGCCCTCGACCATGCCCGTCGAGGAGATGCTCGCCAAGAAACCCAAGGCCATCATCCTCTCCGGCGGACCGTCGTCGGTCTACGCCGAGGGGGCCCCGAACCTGGGCCCCGAGCTGTTCGAGACCGGGGTGCCCACCTTCGGCATCTGCTACGGCTTCCAGGCGATGACCCGGGCCCTGGGCGGCACCGTCGCCAGGACCGACCTCAGTGAGTTCGGCCGCACCGAGCTGTCGGCGGTCACCGACTCCCTGCTGTTCGCCGGGATGCCCGCCGAGCAACTGGTCTGGATGTCGCACGGCGACTCGGTGGTGGAGGCCCCCGAGGGCTTCGCCACGACCGCCAGCACCGCGGGGGCCCCGGTCGCCGCGTTCGAGCACACCGGCCGCAACCTCTTCGGCGTCCAGTTCCACCCCGAGGTCCTGCACACCGAGCACGGCCAGGAGGTGCTGCGCCGCTTCCTGTACGAGGGCGCCGGGTGCCGCCCCACCTGGACGATGGTGAACATCGTCGAGGAGCAGCTGGAGCGCATCCGCGAGCACATCGGCGGCAAGCGCGTCATCTGCGCGCTGAGCGGCGGAGTGGACTCCGCCGTGGCCGGTGCCTTGGTGCAGCGCGCCGTCGGCGACCAGCTGACCTGCGTCTTCGTGGACCACGGCCTGCTGCGCAAGGGCGAGGCCGAGCAGGTGGAGAAGGACTTCGTCGCGATCACGGGCGCCAAGCTCAAGGTCGTGGACGCCGAGGAGCGGTTCCTGTCCGCTCTGGCGGGGGTCACCGACCCCGAGGAGAAGCGCAAGATCATCGGCCGCGAGTTCATCCGCGTGTTCGAGCAGGCGGCCCGCGAGGTCGTCGCCGAGAGCGGCGAGACCGGCGCCGAGGTCGAGTTCCTGGTGCAGGGCACCCTCTACCCGGACGTGGTGGAGTCCGGCGGCGGTACCGGGACCGCCAACATCAAGTCCCACCACAACGTGGGCGGCCTGCCCGACGACCTCCAGTTCACGCTGGTGGAGCCGCTGCGCGAGCTGTTCAAGGACGAGGTGCGCAAGGTCGGCGAGGAGCTGGGACTGCCCGCCGAGATGGTCTGGCGCCAGCCCTTCCCCGGCCCCGGCCTGGGCATCCGCATCATCGGCGAGGTCACCCGCGAGCGCCTGGAGATCCTGCGCGAGGCCGACGCGATCGCCCGCGAGGAGCTGACCCGCGCCGGGCTCGACCGGGACATCTGGCAGTGCCCGGTGGTGCTGCTCGCCGACGTGCGGTCGGTGGGAGTGCAGGGCGACGGGCGCACCTACGGCCACCCGGTCGTGCTGCGCCCGGTCAGCAGCGAGGACGCCATGACCGCCGACTGGTCGCGCGTGCCCTACGACGTGCTGGCCAGGATCTCCAACCGGATCACCAACGAGGTGCGCGAGATCAACCGGGTGACGCTGGACGTGACCAGCAAGCCCCCGGGCACCATCGAGTGGGAGTAGCCCCTCCCGGCGGGTGA
>NZ_CBDRFA010000051.1:0-59219 GCF_965343085.1 Nocardiopsis synnemataformans
TCCCCACCCCCCCCCCCCCCCCGCGGCCGCTCACCCGGCGGCGTGCAGCGGGCGGGCGCGCAGCGCCGCGACGGCCGGGACCAGGCTCGCGAGCAGCCCGACGGCCACGACGGCACCGGCCACCGGCAGGTACTGGTCCAGGGGGACGGCGAGCACCACCCCGCCGCCGGTGAGGGCGGGTCCCACGGCGGCCAGTCCGGCCAGCGCCGTGGCGGTGCCCAGCGCCACCCCCGCCAGCGACACCGCCAGGGCCTCCCCCGCGACCATGCCCGCGACCTGGGCCCGCGAGGCCCCCACCAGGCGCAGCAGGGCGAAGCTCCGCGCGCGGGCCGAGACGGAGACGACGAGGGCGTTGACCGCGCTCACTCCGGCGAAGCCCGCCACCAGGACCACCATGAGGTGGGTGATCCAGGCGTCCTCCTGGCCGATCCGGGCCTGCGTCGCGATGTGTTCGGCGTGGTCGGCGACCCGGAGTTCGGGCCCGGCGTCGATCGCCTCCTCCAGCAGGGAGGCCGTCTCCCGGGCGTGGGCCGAGGGGTCGAGCGTCACGTACAGGCCGTTGTGCAGGGTGTCGAGCATGCGGGGCGCGACGGTCTCCTCGGGCAGCAGGACGTCGGGGAAGTCGAGCCCCGCCCGGTACAGGACCGACACCCGGGCCGCGAACCCGGTGCCGTCGGGGCCGAGCAGTTCCACGGTCTGGCCCGCGCGCCACCCCTGGCTCCGGGCGGTGTCGGCGCGCACGGCGACGCCGCCGGGGCCGAAGTCCTCCCACGCGCCGCCCTCCACCGCCAGGTCGTAGACCCGCGGCACCGCCTCGGGTTCGACCAGGTGGGTGGACAGGTAGGGCCCGCCCGCCGAGGTGACCGTCTGCCGGTAACCTCCGGCGGCGGCGACCCCGGGAACGTCCTCGGCGGCCTCCGCCGCGGACGCGGGCAGGCCCACGCCCAGGGCCCCGGACACCACCAGGTCGGCGGCCAAACGCTCCCCGTAGGCGCGCAGACGGGCCTCGGTGGTGGTCGTCTCCTGGAAGAGCAGCAGGCACGCGACCGCCGTCGTCACCAGCAGGGGCGTCATGACGCCCGCCACCCGGCGGACGTCGGCGCGCGCCTCCCGGTCGGCGACCAGGGACGCGGCCCTCCTGCGGGTGAGCGGGCGCAGCAGGAGCAGCACCGCGTGGACCAGCACCGGAGAGAGCAGGACCGCGGCGGCGACGAGGACCAGCGCGGCCGAGGCCGCGGCGGTCATCGCCACCACGGTTCCGGCCAGGCCCCAGGCCGTCGCGAACAGGGCCGCGGCACCGCACAGGACCACGGCGCCGAGCACCAGTCGGGCACGGGAGAAGGGAACGGGTTCGACCTGCGCCGCGCGCATCGCCTCCACGGGCGCGATCCGGCCCGCGGTGAGGGCGGGGCGCCAGGAGGCCGCCAGCGGCACGGCCAGGGCCAGCGCCGCGCCCGCCGCGAGCGCGGGCCAGCCCAGGACCAGCTCGAACCCGTCCGGCAGCGCCCCCAGCGACGCGAAGAGCCTGGTCAGGAGCAGTGCCAGCGCCGTACCCACGACGCAGGAGAGCACGGCGGCCACGCACCCCAGGACCAGGGCCTCCCCGACGACGAGTCGGCGCACCAGCCCCGGCCGGGCCCCGGCCAGCCGCAGGAGGGCGAACTCCCGGGCGCGGTCGCGCACGGTCAGGGAGAGCAGGCTGGCGACCGTGACGGCGGCCACCGCCAGCGCCAGTGCGGCCATGGTGCCCAGGAACCGACCCATGCCCGAGGCCAGGTCCCGGTTCTCCCCGTCCAGCGCGAGCGCGGCGGAGCGCGCGTCCCCGGTGAGCACCCGGGCCCCGGGCGCGGCCTCCTCGACCGCCCCGGCCAGACGGCCGGGGTCGGTGCCCTCCCGCGGCCAGAGCGCGGCCAGGAGCGGGTCGCCGCCCCGCCGCGCGGCCTCGGCGGGCGAGAAGAACAGGGCCCGGTCCGGGGCGCCGCCGCGCTCGACGGTCCCGGTGACCAGCACGTCGGCGAGCCCGTCGGAGGTCAGCACCCGCGCGCGGTCACCAGAGGTGAGCCCGGCGTCGGCGGCGGTGCGGGCGTCGAGGACCGCCTCCCCCTCGCTTTCGGGGGCCCGCCCGGTCGCGGGTGTGAGCCCCTCGGCCTCGGCGAGCGCCCAGGAGTGGCCGAAGGAGCGGTCGGAGTGGCCGCCGAGCGTGCGGTCGGCGGTGACCACGTAGGCGGAGAAGGGCGCCTCGACCGCCGTCCGGCGCACGCCGGGGAGGCGTTCCAGTTCCGCCACGGTCTCCGGGTCCAGCCGGGGCGGCTCCCCCAGCGGGGAGGCGGTGATCCCCGCCGCGGCCTCCTCAGGGGCCGCCGCCACCACGACCGGCGCCCGCGACAGCGTCCAGGAGGTCCCGGCTCCCCCGGCGGCCACCCGCTCGGCCGAGTCCTGGAGGGCGAGGACGGCCGTGGCCAGTCCGGCGCCCAGGGCCACGGTCAGGACCGACAGGGCCAGCTGGCGCGCCCGGTCGGCGACGCCGCGCAGAACCATCCGCATCACGGGGTTCCGCCTTCCCCGTCGCGCGAGTCCTCGCCGAGGGTGGGCCGGGGCCCTGCCGGAGTGGTCCGGATACGTCACCGCTCCTCCAGACGCCGGATCCAGGTCAGGACGGAGTCCGCGGTGGGGTCGGCCAGCTCCCCCTGGACGAGGCCGTCGCGCAGGAGGAGCACGCGGTCGGCGCGGGCCGCGGCGACCGGGTCGTGGGTGACCATGACGACGGTCTGCCCGTGGTCGGAGGCGGCCCGGCGCAGCGCGTCCAGGACACCGGCCCCGGAACGGGAGTCGAGGTTGCCGGTGGGTTCGTCGGCCAGGAGCACGCTCGGCCGGTGCACCAGGGCGCGGGCGACGGCGACACGCTGCTGCTGTCCCCCGGAGAGTTCGGAGGGGCGGTGGTCGAGGCGGTCCGCCAGGTCGAGCGAGTCCACGAGGCGGTCGTGCCACGCCTCGTCCCGGGGCAGGCCGGACAGGCGCTGGCCGATGGTGATGTTCTCCCCCGCGGTCAGCGACGGGAGGAGGTTGAACGACTGGAAGACGAATCCGAACGCCCGCGCGCGCAGCCGGGTCAGGGCCGGTTCGGCGAGTCCGGTGATCGGCTGGCCCTCCACCGTCACCGTGCCCGCGTCGGGGCGCTCCAGCCCCGCCAGGCAGTGCAGGAGGGTGCTCTTGCCCGAGCCGGAGGGGCCCATGACCGCGGTGAAGCCTCCCCTGGGGAAGGCCGCGTCCACCCCTGCCAGCGCGTGGACGGGAACGCCTCCCCGTCTGTGGACCCTGGTCAGCCCGAACGCCCGCAGCGCGTGGGGTGCGCTGTCGGCTCCGGGCCGGTCCCGGACGTACCCGCCCATGGCGAACTCCGCTCGTCTCGTCCTGTGGAGGGGTGTCGGCACGGTGTCCCGCCCCCGTGCAAGAGCCAAACACGGGGGCCGGTCCGCGTCACGGGGCCTGGACGGAGGAACGGGGGTGGGGCTGCCCCCACCCCGGGTCTTCCCACACGGCATCGGGCACCGGGTCGCGTTGGGCGGCGGGCGCGGCGCGACGTAGCGTGACGTCATGGACATCGATCTGCGTACACGCACGGCCCTGGTGACCGGCTCGACCCAGGGCATCGGCCTGGCGATCGCCACGGCGCTGGCGCGCGCCGGGGCGACGGTGGCGGTCAACGGGCGCGGCGAGGAGAAGGTCGCCCGCGCGGTGGAGGCGATCACGGAGCGGGTGCCCGGGGCCGAACCGGTGGCCGCGGTCGCCGACGTGACCACCGAGGAGGGCGTCGGGCGGCTCCGGGACCTGCTCCCCCGGCTCGACGTGCTCGTCAACAACCTCGGGGTCTTCGGCGCGCAGGACGCGCTCGACATCCCCGACGAGGAGTGGCGGCGCTACTTCGAGGTCAACGTGCTCTCCGCCGTGCGCCTGACCAGGGAGTTCCTGCCCGGGATGACGGAGCGCGGGTGGGGCCGGGTGCTCAACATCGCCAGCGACTCGGCGGTGGTGATCCCGGCCGAGATGATCCACTACGGCGTGTCCAAGACGGCGCTGCTGGCGGTCTCGCGGGGGTTCGCCAAGGAGGCCGCGGGCACGGGGGTGACCGTCAACTCGGTGATCGCCGGGCCCACCCACACCGGCGGTGTGGAGGACTTCGTCTACCAGCTCGTCGACCGGGACCTGCCCTGGGAAGAGGCGCAGCGGGAGTTCATGCGCCTGCACCGGCCGCAGTCGCTCCTGCGACGGCTGATCGAACCCGAGGAGATCGCCAACATGGTCGCCTACCTGAGTTCGCCGCTGGCCTCGGCCACCACGGGGGCCGCCGTGCGCGTGGACGGCGGGTACGTCGACTCCATCCTCCCCTGACGAACGCGGCCGGACGCCGGGCGCCCGTATCCGGTGTCCGGGCGCGGCGCCGCTCTCAGCCGGACCCGTCCACGGACCGGCGGAGTCGGTCGGCGAGCGCCGCGGTGTGGCGCGCGAACTCCGGCGGGCCCTCGACCGTGAAGGGCAGGCCGGTGAGCGCGAGGACGACCGCGAGCCACTCGTGGGAGTCCACCCGGGCGGTGTAGCGCGCCCGGTCGGGGCCGACCGCCTCCAGGTCACCGTCGATCCGGGAGATCCGCGCCGCCACCTCCCCGGCCGACGCGTCGAACAGGACCGACACCGTCTGCCGGGCCTCCCCTGGCCCGAAGCCCCGCTCCAGGTGGTCGGCCAGCGGTTCCCCGGGCAGTTCCCTGCGGGGGAAGCGCGCCCTCGTGTGGGTGACCCCGGCGATCCGGTCGAGCCGGAAGGTCCGCCAGTCGTCGCGCTCGCGGTCCCAGGCGAACAGGTACCAGCGCCGCCCGGACAGGACCAGCCGGTACGGGTCCACCTTGCGGCGCAGCTCGCGGCCGTCGCCGCCGCGGTGGAGCATCCGGACCCAGTGCCCGTCCGCGACGGCCTCGCCCAGGTCGGTGAGGACCCGTGTCCGCACGCCCGGCCACACCTGCCGCTCCGGTTCGACCGCCGCGGACAGGGCGCCCGCCCTGCGCGCCAGACGCGAGGGCAGCACCTGGCCGAGCCGGGCCAGGGCGCGCTCCGCGCTCTCCTCCACGCCCTCCACCCCGCCGAGCCCGGCGGCGACGATCCGCAGGCCCAGGGCGGCGGCCACGACCTCGTCGTCCTCCAGCAGCAGGGGCGGCACCGCGCGGCCCGCGACCAGCCGGTAGTGGCCTCCGGGACCGCGGAGGCTCTCCACCGCGTAGCCCAGTGCGCGCAGCCGGTCGATGTCGCGGCGCAGCGACCGCGGGCTGACCTCCAAGGCCTCGGCCAGGTCCGCGCCGGGCCAGGCCCTGCCGGTCTGGAGCAGGGAGAGCAGGCGCAGCGTTCGCGCACTCGTGTCGGCCATACGCCCCATTCTCGTCGGGGTTGTGGCCGGATTCCGACCGCAATCCCTCGGCGCGGAACGGAGCTGAGGCCACGACGGAGCGCATGACGCCCAGGCCGAGCAGGAGCGCGCCGAGCATCTCGGCCCGCAGTTCGGGGGAGTCGTCCGGGAGGCGCTCGGCGAACCGGTTCAGGTAGCCGTCGGTGCGGTCGTCCGCCCCCTGCGGGACCTCCGGCCGCACCGCCTGCGCGTACAGCCGGACGGGCCAAGGGGGAGGACTTCCTGGCCGAGGCGCGGGCGGCCGGGGCGGGGAAGCGCGCCGAGTTCCTGCGCGCGGACCTGAGCACCGTCTCGGGCACGGACCGCGTGGTCGAGGAGGTTCTCGCCAGGACGGACGGTCTGGACGGCCTGGTCCTGGGCACCCAGCGGTTCCGTCCCCGGAGGGAGGAGACCGCGGACGGGCTGGAGGCCACCTTCGCCCTGGCCTACCTGAGCCGCTTCGTGCTCGGGCACGGACTGGCGGACCTCCTGGAGCGCGGCGGCTCCCCGCCATCGTCAACATCGCCGGTCCCGGCGGGCTCCCCGGACGGATCCACTGGGAGGACGTCCCGTTGCGTGAGGGTTACACGGGCATGCACGCCGCCATGCAGTCCTCGCGCTGCAACGACCTGCTCGGTGTGGACTTCCCGGTCCGCCACCCCGGGGCGCGCGTCCGGTACGTGCTGTACAACCCGGGCTTCGTGCGCACGGGGATGGCCGATCCCCTGCCGCTGCCGCAGCGCGTCCTGACCAGGGCGCTGGCACGGGTGTTCGCGACCCCGGCGGGCAGGGCCGCCGTGCCGCTCGCCCGGTTCCTGGACGCGCCCCCGGAGGCCGCCGTCACCGCCTTCCGGCGCGGCACGGAGTTGGGGCTGACCGGAGCGAACTTCGATCCGGGGGCGGCCGACCGGCTGCACTCCCACACGGTGGACCTGCTGTCGGCGGTCCCCGGGCGGCGCGGTTCCTGAGCTGGTCGGGTGTTCCGGCGGCCCGGAAAACGGCTTTGCGCACGGCCACCGAGGTGACAGAGGAGCACTGGTGGTGTGATCGTGCACACCACCGGCGTTCTTGTGGAGTCGTTCCCCGAGGCCTCGGGCGGAGACCCCGTCCACTGACCAGCGGTTCCCGGGACAAGGGACGGCACAGGAGTCGCGTTGCGACTCTCCAAGATCACTCTGCGCGCCCACCCCTTACTGAGAGTTTACCCGGACCGGGTAGACATAGACGGAATGGGCCCCCACGGACCTGAGATAAGGATGTGCGCGACGTGATGGACTGGTTGAGCAACCTCTTCGGCGGAGCAGCCGAGGAAGCAGCCCAGGGAGTATCCGACGCCGTGGGCGGAGTCGGCGAGGCCGTGGGCGGGGTCGGTGAGACCCTGGGCGGCGCCGGCGAGGCCGCGCAGTCCTACGGCGAGGAGGCCGTCGGCGGTTTCGCCGAAGGTGCCCAGGCCTACGGCGAGGAGGCCGTGGGCGGTTTCCAGGACAGCGCCACCGAGGCGGTCGGCGGCTTCCAGGAGCAGGCCGACACCGTGAGCGGTATCGCGGAGGACCCGGGCGGCGCAGCCGCCGACCACTTCTTCGGCAACAACTGACCTACCGCCGTCCCGACCCCCGGCCGGGACGGCGCGGCCCGCCCGGAGCACCCGTGCCCCGGGCGGGTCATTCGTGCGCCACGACGTCGCCCGCGCCCCGTGAGCCAGGGAACAGCCGGTCCAGGTGGTCGTCCAGGACGGCCAGGGCCCGTTCCCGCGTCCCGTGTCCGAGCAGGGTCTGCGCCCTGAGCCCGTCCACGAGTGCGAGGACCGCGGTCGCCGCCGTCTCGGGGTCGGTGCCCTCCACCGCCGCGCCGCTGGCGACTCCCCGGCGGACGACGTCCTCCAGGAGCGCCTGGATGCCCGTGTAACCCCGCAGCAGGGACTCGGCCAACCGCGGCTCGACCAGAGCCCGCGCCTGGAAGGCGGCACTCACCCGCTGCGCCTCCAGTTGCTCCGGAGCACCGCCGAGCAGCCCGGCCAGGACCGTGCGGACGACGGCGCGGGGCTCCGGGTGGTCGGGCAGTCCGGCGAGGGCCTCCCGCACCCCGGCCACGTCACGCCCTCCCACGTACTCCAGCGCGAACAGCAGCATCTCGTCCTTGGTCCGGAAGTAGTGCTGCACGCGGCCCATCGAGATCCCGGCCTCGGCGGCGACGTCCCGCAGGCTGACCGCCTCCAGCCCGCGCGCGGAGACGAGTGAGCACACGGCCTCGGCGATCTCCCTGCGCCGCTGCCCGTGGTCGACCTGCCTGGGCATCGCTCTCCCCCGCCTCCTGTGACCACCGGATCCGACGCATCGCATTGCACCACACCTCTCTGCGATCCAGTTACAATGCATTTGCATTGCAATGCGGATGCATGGCAAAGGAAGGGAGACAGCGCGGTGCGGCACCTGAGGTTTCTGTTCGGCGAGGGATGGATCTACGGGCTCGTCCTGACACTCGGCGTCCTGATGGTCGTGCAGGGCTACGGGACGGGACTGACCGAGATCTTCTGGGGCGTGTCCTGGGGGCCGCTGGCCTGGGCCGGGGAGCGTGTCGCGCTGCCGGACGGGTCACCCTTCCTACTCGGGGCGCTGGGCTGCGTCCTCGTGCTCGCGACCTGCTTCTCCATCGCGCACGAGTAGTTCCGGGGCCGCGCTCAGGCGCGGCGAGGGTGGCGCCCGGAACACGGGGAGCGGCCGGTCCGCACGACCACAGCGCCAGGGAGCGGCGGCTCCGACTCCCATGGGGGATCCCGCCCGGTTCGGAAGGCGGCTCCCCACCCCGGAATGCGGTGTTCCGCAGTACCCGCGCGCCTGGCGGGTGGCTAGTGTCGACGCTGACGCCGACCGCGACGGCCTCCCCCCGTTTTCCGAAAGCACGGAGTTTTCCGAAAGCACGGGCTCCGAGGGCACGGGTCCGCGCGTGAACGGCCGAGCACGCACAGCCGGGGGCGGGCACCGGGCACGGACAGCCGAACCCGGGTGCAGGAGGCGGCGGTGATCGGAGTGGAAGAGAGGACGGGCGTGACGACGCACGGGGACGCGCATCCGGCGGCCGCGGTGGCGCGCGCATGGGGGCGGGCCGTGACGGGCGCCGCCGTCGGAGCGGTGACCGCGCTGGCCGAGACCCTCTTCCTCGCGGCGGTCCTCGTGGCCGCCGTTCCCGCACTGCCGCTCCTGCTCCGCCCCGCCTCACGCGTACCCCTGCGCCGGGCGCTGGAGGGTGCCGCCCTGCCGCTGGTCTCCCTGGAGCGCGGCCGCCTGTCCGCCCTGTTCGGCGTCGACATCACCGTGCGCCCGGGGACGGCCCGACCGCTCGCCTACCTCGCGGTGCGCTGCCCCGTCGGGCTCTTCGGCGGGCTGGTGCTGGCCTTCTTCGCCGCCGGGCTCTACCTGGCGCTGTCACCGCTGGAGGCGCTCGACGGCAACGACCCCGCGATCGTGCCGATCGGCCTGGCCCTGATGTACCTGAGCGCACAGGGGACCGTGGGGCTGGTGGGAACGGAACGCTGGCTGGCCCGGCGGTTCCTCGGCCCCAGCCGCCAGGACCTCATGGAGGAGCGGATCGGGGTCCTGGTCGCGACTCGCGCGGGAGTGGTCGCCGCCGTCGACGAGGAACGCCGACGCATCGAGCGCGACCTGCACGACGGCGTCCAGCAGCGTCTGGTGCTGCTGGGGATGGCGCTGGGCCGGGCCCGCCGCGACCCGGGCTCGCAGCGGGGGCGCGCGCTGGTCGAGCAGGCCTACGAGGAGTCCCGCAACGCCCTGCGGGACCTGAAGGAGGTCGCCTGGCGGGTCTACCCGGCGGCGCTCGCCGGGTCGGGGCTGCGGGCCGCGCTGCACGACCTGGTCGGCCGGTCGAGCCTGCCGATCGACCTGGAGTACGGCCTGGACGGCGCGTGCCCGCCGACCGTGGAGACGGCGGTCTACTTCGTGGTCGCCGAGTCGGTGACCAACGCGGTCAAACACGCGCGCGCGGGGCGGATCAGCGTGCTCGTCGGCGCGGAGGACGGGGAGGGGACGAGGTCCGTGGTGGTACGGGTACGCGACGACGGGGTGGGCGGGGCCGACCCCGCGGGAACGGGGCTGGCCGGCCTGGCCAGCCGGGTCGAGGCGCTCGACGGTCGGCTGTCGGTGGACAGCCCGACGGGCGGGCCGACGACGGTCAGGGCGGAGCTGCCGTGCGGGTGATGCTGGCCGAGGATTCGGCGCTGCTGCGCGAGGGGCTGGTGCGGCTCCTGGAGGACGAGGGACACCAGGTGCTCGCCTCGGTCGGGGACGCCGACGCCCTGTTGGCGGCCGTCCGCGAGGAGGCGCCCGACGTGGCCGTGGTGGACGTGCGCATGCCGCCCACGCACACCGACGAGGGGTTGCGCGCCGCGCTGCGGATCCGCCGGGAACAGCCCGGAGTGGGTGTGCTGGTGCTGTCCCAGTACGTGGAGAAGCGGTACGCCACCCGGCTGTTCGGCGAGAACACCACCGGTGTGGGCTACCTGCTCAAGGACCGGGTGGTGGAGGTCGACGAGTTCCTCGAAGCCCTGGTCAGGGTGGGGTCGGGAGGCGCGGCCTTCGACCCGGAGGTGGTGCGCCAGCTGCTCGCGGGCAGCAGCCGCAGGGACCCGCTGGGGCGCCTGACCGAACGCGAGCGCGACGTCATGGCCCTGATGGCGCAGGGGCACATCAACTCGGCGATCGCGGCGCGGCTGTTCGTGTCGCAGAGCGCGGTGGAGAAGCACGCCAACGCCATCTTCGACAAGCTGGAGCTGGGTGAGACCAAGGGGTACAGCCGACGCGTGCTGGCGGTGCTGCGCTACATGGAGGCCTGAGCGCCGTACGGGGCCGGGCGCGGGGGCGCCGCGCGGCGGTGAGCGGTGTCCGCCGCGCGGCCGTCGGCCGCGGGTCCGCCGGGGGTGGAGGTCCCGGCGGACCCGGTCCGGAGGAGGGGTTCCGGACGGCCGGTCGGTTGGTCGTGGGGATCAGGTGAAGTTCACGTCACTGCACAGGTAGTAGACCTGGTCCATGTGGGAGGCCTGCCAGATCGTGAACACGATGTGGTGGCCGGACCTGCCCGAGGTGCTGACGTCGATGTAGCTGTCCAGCGCGGGCGCGTAGGGACCGGTCTCCTCGACCAGTTCGAGGTCGTCCCAGCCCAGGGCCTGGGTGGCCGGGTCGAACCCCTGCTCGGTGACGTAGACGCGGAAGTAGTCCGCGCCGTGCTGGGCCTGGTCGTACAGGTGGAGGGTGAAGTCGTCGCCGACGTTGGTCGTCTGCCACGGGCCGACCGCGTCCATCGAGTCGTAGCGGCCGCCCTCGGTGTTGCCACCGCTGCACAGGGTCCCGTCGGGGATCTGGCCCTGGTGGTCGCCGCCCACGTTGTCGCGGTACAGGCCGTTCCAGTTCCACATGGCGTTGGGGTTGTCCTGCCACGCCTGCCAGCACATGGGGTCTTCCTGCGCCATGTCCGGGTTGAGGTGGTCGCTGCCCCAGCGCTCCCAGCAACCGTAGTTGCGGCTGGCGGGGTCCACGATCGAGCCGTGCGCGGAGGCGGGGGCGGCCATCGTGGTCAGCGCGACCAGGGGCGCGGAGGCCAGGACGAGTGCGCGTGCGGCCCAGGTCCGGGGGGTGGTCCCGGTGCTCCCGGTGGTCTCGGTGGCTTGGGGGGTCGTGCTTTCCATTGCGTTCTCCATCGTTCTCGGCTTGGTCAGCCGATCGACGGGAGCGCTCCCACACCGCATGTTACCCCTCGGAGCCGAGTCGAAACAGAGCGCGGGAAAAATCCCTGGCGCGCCTCCGGGGCGGGCGGCTACCGTCCCCGGTGTCCCCGACCGCCCTCCAGGAAGGACACCGATGCGCGCCACCGCCGCCCACCCGACCGCCCGCCCCGCTCCGGCACGGGAACCGCACCCCAGGTGACGCGGTTCCGGGGAGACCGCGGACAGCGCCGACAGCGGTGACGACACCGGGCGCCGGAGGCCGCCTCCCCGGCACCAGCGGGTTCACGGCTCACTCCCGTCGAGGCGGGACGGACGGCTTCCGGCCCTCTCGTCCCCGCGCCGAACGGCGCTTTCGTCATGCCCTCCCGGGAGTCCCACCGTGTCCCTGTTCCGTCGCGCCCGTGGCGCACGTCCTTCCCGCGCGCCCCTCGGTCCCGACTTCGCCCGTCTGTGGGGCGCCTCGGCCCTGACCAACCTCGGTGACGGGGCCCTGGTCTCCGCGGGCCCGCTCCTCGTCGCCTCCCTCTCCCCCTCCCCGCTGGCGGTCTCCACCGCGGCGGCGCTCCAGATGCTGCCCCACCTGCTGTTCTCCCTGACCTCGGGCGCGCTCGTCGACCGCCTGCCGCGGCGCGCCGTGCTCGCCGCGGCCAACCTGGCCCGCGGCACGGTCCTGGCGCTGCTCACTGCCGTGGTCCTGTCCGGCGGCACCGCCCTGTGGCCGGTCTACACGTCGGTGTTCGTGCTGGGCGTCGGCGAGACGCTGGCCGACACCGCGTACGGCTCACTGCTGCCGTCGGTGGTCCACCGCGACGCGCTGGGCCGGGCCAACGCCCGGTTGGCGCTGACCTTCTCGCTCAACAACCAGCTGGCGGGCCCGCCTTTGGGCGCGCTGATGTTCGCGGCGCTGGCCGCGCTGCCGTTCGGGTTCGACGCGCTGGCCTACCTGGTGTCGGTGCTGCTCGTGCTGCGGATCCGTCCGGTGCGGCCGGACCTGCCCGCGCGGCCCGGACCGGCGGGGCCGCCGACGACGCTGCGCGCCGATGTCGCCCGGGGGCTGGCCTTCGTGTGGGGCGCGCCGGGCCTGCGCACGCTGTGCGGTTGCATCCTGGTGATGAACCTGGCCGGGGTGGGCGCGTTCGCGGTCTGGGTGCTCTACGCCCGCGAGCACCTGGGGCTGTCCGAGACCGGGTTCGGGCTGTTCGTCGCCGCGGGCGCGGTGGGCGGCGTCCTGGGGTCGCAGGCGTACGGGTGGCTGGAGGCCCGCCTGGGGCGGGCGTTCCTGCTGCGGTGGGGCCTGGTGGTGGAGGCGGCGACCTACCTGGCCCTGACACTGACCTCGAACGGCCTGGTGGCGGGTGCGGTCATGGTGCTGTTCGGGGTGCACACGGTGGTGTGGGGCACGGCCGCCACGACGGTGCGCCAGCGGCTCACCCCCGACCGGCTGCTGGGCCGGGTGGGGGGCGTGTACCGGCTGGCCGACCTGGGCGGAGCCGCCCTCGGCGCGGTGGCGGGCGGCCTCCTCGCCGAGTACGCGGGGCTGCTGGTCCCGTTCTGGGTCGCGGCCGCCGCGGTGGGTCTGCTCGCCGTGACCACCTGGCGACCGCTGGTTATTACTGACCGGTTGTGAAGCAGGTCACCACCTGCGCATTTCCCTTCTGTGAACCGCGTACCAGAAATACTCCGGTCATATGGTGTTTACATATCACCATTGTCGGGCTACCGTTCAGGAAAGCGTTCCGGAGCCGTAACACTCAGCCACGGAAACCGGCGACGCCTTCGCACACACTGTTCACATCCATCCCCCTACACCCCCGCTCACCCCGACTGGGAGCGCTCCCAACCTTCCGGTCCTTTTTCGCTCAGCTTTACCCCGGATCTAAGGCACGCGAATGCCACGCTCACCTCCATAAACGCAGGGAATTCCCGCATCCCCCGTCTGCCGGGCCCGAACGCCTCGGCCCGGCACCCCCGAAGGCTCCTTCTGGCAACTCGCTTCCATAAGGAAAGAAGAGATGAGCACACCCCCCCGTGCCATGAACCTACGTTCGTGGACACGACGCGGCCTGGCCGCGACCTCCGCCCTGGTGCTCGGCAGCACCCTGGCGGTCGCCTCCTCCGTACCCGCCAGCGCCGCGGCCGGTTGCGAGGTCGACTACCAACTCAACGACTGGGGCTCCGGCTTCACCGCGAGCGTGGAGATCACCAACCTCGGCGACGCGGTCAACGGCTGGACCCTGGAATGGGACTTCACCGGAAACCAGCAGATCACCAACTCCTGGAACGGCACCGTCTCCCAGAGCGGACAGAGCGTCTCGGTCACCAACGCCGGGCACAACGCCTCACTCTCCACCGACGGCACCGCCACCTTCGGCTTCCAGGGAAGCTACACCGGAAGCAACGCGGCACCCACGGCCTTCGAACTCAACGGTGTGGCCTGTGAGGGCCTGGTCGACCCCGGACCCGACCCCGACCCCGACCCGGATCCCGACCCGGATCCCGACCCGGACCCCGGCACGGGCGAGCGGGTGGACAACCCCTACGTGGGCGCCGACGTCTACGTCAACCCGATCTGGTCGGCCAACGCCGCCGCCGAGCCCGGCGGGGACGCGGTCGCCGACGAGCCCACCGGGGTGTGGCTGGACCGCATCAGCGCCATCGAGGGCAACGACAGCCCCACCACCGGCAGCATGGGCCTGCGCGACCACCTCGACGAGGCCCTGGAGCAGGCCGCGGGTGAGCCGCTGGTGTTCCAGGTGGTCATCTACAACCTGCCCGGCCGCGACTGCGCCGCGCTGGCCTCCAACGGCGAACTCGGCCCCGACGAGATCGACCGGTACAAGAACGACTACATCGACCCGATCGCCGACATCCTCGCCGACTACGAGGACACCGAGCTGCGGATCGTGACCACGGTCGAGATCGACTCGCTGCCCAACCTGGTCACCAACGTCTCCCCCCGCGACACCGCCACCCCCGAGTGCGACGAGATGCTGGCCAACGGCAACTACGTCGAGGGTGTGGGCTACGCCCTGGCCACCCTGGGAGACATCGGCAACGTCTACAACTACGTGGACGCCGGCCACCACGGGTGGATCGGCTGGGAGGACAACTTCACCGCCTCGGCGGCGCTGTTCTACGAGGCGGCCAACGCCGCCGGCGCCACCCCGGCCGACGTGCACGGGTTCATCGCCAACACCGCGAACTACTCGGCGCTGGTGGAGGACAACTTCGCCATCGGTGAGACCATCGCGGGCACGCCGGTGCGCCAGTCGGACTGGGTGGACTGGAACCAGTTCACCGACGAGCTGTCCTACGCCCAGGCGCTGCGCGAGGAGCTGGTGGGTCAGGGCTTCGACTCCGGGCTCGGCATGCTCATCGACACCTCCCGTAACGGGTGGGGCGGACCCGACCGCCCGGACGGGCCGGGGCCGACCACGGACGTGAACGCCTACGTGGACGGGGGCCGCTACGACCGCCGCCTCCAGGCCGGGAACTGGTGCAACCAGTCCGGTGCCGGGCTGGGTGAGCGCCCCCAGACCGAGCCGGAGCCGGGTATCGACGCCTATGTGTGGATGAAGCCGCCGGGTGAGTCCGACGGGTCCAGTGAGTTCATCGACAACCCCGAGGGCAAGGGCTTCGACCGGATGTGCGACCCGACCTATGAGGGCAACCCGCGCAACAACTACAACATGAGTGGCGCGCTGCCCAACGCGCCGATCTCGGGGCACTGGTTCTCCGCGCAGTTCCAGGAGCTGCTGGCCAACGCCTACCCGCCCGTCCAGTAACAACCACACCTCCCAGATCTCGGCTCCCTTCCGAGACGGGGCGCCCGTCCACCCCTGAGGGTGGGCGGGCGCCCGCCATGTGCGGGCCCTGGGATCATGGCCTGGGGCTCCGGAGAGCAGGGGCCCCGGACACGACCATGGGGGAAACACGTGGCGGCACCGCTGGAGACCGACACCGTCGTGGTCGGGCTGGGAGCCATGGGGGCGCAGGCCCTGTGGCGCCTGGCCCGGCGCGGTGTGGACGCGATCGGGGTCGAGCAGTTCACACCCGGACACGACCGGGGCTCCAGCCACGGCGAGTCCCGCATCATCCGCACCGCCTACATGGAGGGCGCCGCCTACGTGCCGTTCGTGCGGTCGGCCTGGCGCGCGTGGTCGGAACTGGAGGAGGCCTCCGGGACCCGGCTCGTGGTGCGCACCGGCGCCCTGATGCTCGGCGCGCCGGACAGTCCCGCCGTGACCGGGTCGATCGCCGCCGCCGAACACCACGGCCTCCCCCACCGGGTGCTCTCCCGCGACCAGGTCGCCGAGCGCTTCCCCCAGCACGTGCTGCGCCCGGGCGAGGTGGGCGTCTTCGAGGAGGATGCCGGGGTGGTCCTGCCCGAGGCCGCGATCACGGCGGCCGTGCGGCTCGCGCGGGAGGCGGGCGCGCGGGTGCTCACCGGCGCACGGGCGACCCGCGTCGTCCCCGACCCGGACCGCCCCGGCGTGGTGATCGGGGACACCGTGGTCCGGGCCCGCCGGGTGGTCGTCACCGCCGGGTCCTGGCTGCCGCGGCTGGTTCCCGAGGTGGCGGAGCTGGGCGGCGGCCTGCGGGTCGAGCGGCGGGTGCTGGGCTGGTTCCGCACCACGCGGGACCCGTCCCCGCACGCGCACGGGCCGGTGTTCGCCCGGGACGGGGACGACTGCACGTGGTACGGGTTCCCCAGCATGGACGGCGGCCGGACCGTCAAGATCGGCGTGCACGCCGAAGCCCCGGGGAACAGGGGAGAGGGCGCCCAGTGGGGCGAGCCGGTCGACCCCGACGCCGGACCGCGGGAGCCCGACGCCGCCGACGCGCGGCGGCTCGGACGGCTGGCCGCCGGGCTGCGCGGTGTGGCCCCGCTCCCCGAGCGCATGGCGTCGTGCATGTACACGATGACCGGGGACGAGCACTTCGTCATCGGGCAGCGCCGCGAGCTGCCCGGTCTGGTGCTGGCGGGGGGATTCTCGGGACACGGCTACAAGTTCGCCTCCGCGGTCGGGGAGGCCCTGGCCGACCTCGCCCAGCACGGGCGCACGGATCTGGCCGTGGACCTGTTCGACCCGCACCGCTGGGACTGAACGGAGCGGTTCGCTGGCGGCCGGGGTCTCCGGGACGGGGTGCGCCCGGCGTGCGGAGGCGTGCGATCATCGCTTCCACGCGCGGCGCGAGCGCGTCCTCCCCACCCCCTCAGCCTCCCTCCGGAAGGACCGCCATGAACAGTCCCACCGTCCCGCGGACCGCGCTCGTCACGGGCGCGTCGTCGGGGATCGGCGCCGCCGTGGCCGCCGAGTTCGTCCGCCGCGGCTACCGCGTGTACGGGACCAGCCGCGACCCCGGTGCGGTGGCCGCGCCGGTGCCGGGCGTGGAGTACCTGGCCCTGGACCTGGCCGACGGGGCGTCGGTCGAGGCGTGCGCGGCCGCGGCGGGTGCTGTGGACGTACTGGTCAACAACGCCGGGGAGAGCCAGAGCGGGCCCTTCGAGGAGCTGCCGCCGGAGGCGGTGGAGCGGCTGTTCCGGATCAACGTGTTCGGCGCGGTGCGGCTCACCCAGCTGCTGCTGCCGGGGATGCGCGCCCGCGGGTACGGGCGCGTGGTGATGGTGGGCTCGATGCTGGCGAGCTTCCCGCTGGCCTACCGGTCCTCCTACGTGGCGTCCAAGGCGGCGCTCAAGGGGTTCGCGAACGCGCTGCGCCGCGAGGTGTCCCCGTACGGTGTGGGGGTGGCCACGGTCGAGCCGGGGTCGATCAACACCGGCATCAGCGAGCGGCGAACCCAGTACCTGCGGGAGGGGTCGCCGTTCGCGGCCGAGTACCGCACCATGCTCAGGGCGCTCAACGCCAACGAGGCGTCGGGGATCACGGCGGGGGCGGTGGCCCGGACGGTCGTGCGCGCCGTCGAGGCGGACCCGCCCCGGCCGTTCTACGCGGTGGGCAGCAACGCGCCGGTGGTCTTCGCGCTGCGGCGGCTGTTCCCGCGCTCGGTCATCCTGCGCATGGTCGCCCGCAGGCACGGGCTGTAGTCGCGGGCGCGCTACCGGGACGGGCCCAGCTGGGAGCCGCTCGCGGACGTCCCCGGGGAGGTCGAGTGGACCGTGGAGGCCATGGCACGGGCGGGCGCGAGGGTGCTCAAGGCCCCGCAGCGGGGTGAGTTCGGCGGGGTCTTCCACGCCCACGTGGAGGACCCCAACGGCGTGGTGCGGGAGATCGCGCACAACCCGGGCTGGCGCGTGGACGAGAACGGCCGGGCCGTGTTCGGCTGAGGCCCGAAGGGCCGTCGGGGACCGCCGCGCCCACCGAAAGGTCGACGGGTTTCTCAGCGACCTCGGACGGCTGAGGCCCGGAGTTCCGGCCGGGTCACGGTTCCAGGGGACGCAGGCGGATGTCGTGGCCCTCGGCGTCGGCCGCCGCGAAGCGCAGCAGCCGTGCGCCCTCCTCGGTGACCGCCTCCTCCTGGGCCGGGGTGAGCGGTGCGAACAGCCGCACGTCCAGTACGGCGGGGCCACCGCGCCGGGACCGCTCGATCCGCCACAGTCCGTGCACGAAACCGTCCACGGTCAGCGGCGGCTCGACCACGAGGTGGGGTCGCCGGTGGTCGGCGACGACGCGGGAGCGGTCGTCGTAGGACACGAGCACGTTGTCGAGCAGCGCCAGGAAACGGACCGGCGCGGGCGTTTCGGGGTCGGGGCGGGGCGCGTCGGGCAGGTCGAACAGCTCGCGGCCGTCCCGGTCGCGCAGGACCCGCAGCCGCGGCCGCAGGCCCTCCACGACCGCGCGCATGCGGGTCAACCCGCTCCAGGCCTGGACGTCCTTGGCGGTGGCCGGGCCGAACGCGGCGAGATAGCGCAGCACGAGGGTGTCCGGGGAGGGCTCGGCGGCCAGCGGCGCGCCCAGCCACTCCTCGGCGAGGGTGAAGGGTGTGGCGCCGCGCCGCCCCCACGTGCCGTCGGGCGGCGGGTGCAACACGGGCAGGAGTCCCTGGACGGAACGGGCCAGGGCGACGGGGGCGCGTCCGGGCCAGCGCTCGGCCAGGGCCCGGCCCAGGTCGGGGCGGGCGAGTCCGCCGTCGGCGAGGAGCGCGCGTGCGGCGGCGGCCAGCGCGGCGGGGTCGACACCGGGCAGGTCCCGGCCGAAGGCGCCCTTCTGCCAGCGGGTCAGCATGGGGTGCAGGACCGGGCGCAGCCACAGGTAGTCGTCGGCGGTGACCAGGTGCTGGGTGCCGCGGAGGAGGGTGGCGCGCACGACGTCGCGGCTGTGCAGGAGCCCGGTCAGGTCGTCGATCCGAAAGTCCCGGACACGGGACCACAGGCCCACGTAGGGCGGTTCGGGGTCCTGCGCCTGGAGCCCGACGAGGCGGTGGACGACCTCGGCGGCGGTGTGGTCGGTGGTCCGGCCGAGGAGCAGTTGGCGGGACAGGGTCGCCCGGTTGAGGGCGCGGCGGTCGAGCGCGGTCATGGACGCGACCCTAGGAGGAGTGGAGGTCATCCGCTGTCCTCCACTCGTCCGCCGGGGTCGGCCGCTTCCCACGGTCCTGCGAGCGGTCGGGGCGCGGGCGCGCGGGTCGCCGGGGAGAGGGGCGCGTGCACCGCAAGGGGCGGGGCGGCGCGGGCGTCGGTGGAGGCTGTCCTAGGTTGGGCGGAAGGACCGCAGACAACCGAGAGAGGTGCCGTGTGAGCAGCGTCGTCAAGTTCAACGTCCTGACCGTCCCCGAGGGCGCCGGGGCGACCCTGGAGGAGCGTTTCGCCAAGCGCGCCGGACTCGTGGAGGACCAGCCCGGGTTCGAGGAGTTCCAGCTGCTGCGCCCGGTCGAGGGCACCGACAAGTACCTGGTGTACACCCGGTGGCGGTCCGAGGAGGACTTCCAGAACTGGGTGAGCGGCCAGGCCTTCCGCCAGGGGCACGCCCAGGCCGCCGCGGACGCCCAGAAGAAGGGCGCACCGGCCGGGCACGGCCACGGGCACGGCGGCCCGGCCGCGACCAACAGCGAGATCTGGGGCTTCGAGGTCGTCCAGCGGGTCTCGGCCCAGTCCTGACCGCCGGGGCGGGTGCCCGCGCCCCGCGGCCCGGACGGGTCAGCGGGGTTTGCGGGCCTCGATGAGGAAGCGGGTCGTGGTGGCCGTGAACGACCCCTCGCGCTCGATGTGCTCGTGCATGTCCCGGAGCCGCTCCCGGTAGGCCTCCACGGTGAACCCGGGCACCATCCAGATCACCTTGCGCAGGAAGTACACGACCGCGCCGACGTCGAAGAACTCCGTGCGCAGCCGCTCCATGCGCAGGTCCACCACCTCCAGCCCGGCCGCCCTCGCCCCCTCGCGCGCCCGGTCCGGGTGGCGGGAGGCGCGCGCCTCCTCGGGCTGCGGTCCCAGGAAGAACTCCACCACCTCGAAGACGCTCTCCGGACCCACCTGCTGTGACAGGTAGGTTCCGCCCGGCGCCAGGACCCGGGCGATCTCCTCCCACCACACGGTCACCGGATGGCGGGAGACCACCAGGTCGAAGGCCCCGTCCGCGAAGGGCAGCGGCGGCTCGTCCTCGTCGGCGACCACCGCCGTCCCCAAGGGGTGGAGCAGCCGGGCGGCCTTGGCGATGTTGGGCGGCCAGGACTCCGTCGCCACGGTCAGGCGCGGGCGTTCGGGGATCCCCGCCAGCACCTCGCCGCCGCCGGTCTGGATGTCGAGCGCGGCGCTCGCGCGGGCCATGTGCCCGGCCATGGTGCGCTGGTAGCCCCAGGAGGGGCGCTGTTCCGTGGCCCGGCCCTCCAGCCAGGAGAAGTCCCAGCCCTGCGTCGGCTCCGCGTCGGCCTCGGCGACGAGTTCGTCGAAATCGCGTCCCATGGCGGCATCCTCCCCCGGGCTCCGCGGCCCGGTCCAGCGGTTTTCCCTCCCCCGGGCGACGGCGCGGATCCGGCGGCGCGCGAGGATGGTGGACCATGAGAACCCTTGTCCGTCGTGTCGGCCTCGTGGCCCCCGCGCCCGCCGTCGCGGCCGGTCTGGTCGCCGTGCTGGTCGGGGTGACCAGTTCGGCGGCGATCGTGTTCACCGCCGCCGAGGCCGCCGGTGCCTCCTCCGGGCAGATCGCCTCGTGGATGCTGGCCCTGGGTGTGGGCATGGCCGTGACCTGTGTGGGGCTGTCCCTGCGCCACCGGGCCCCGGTGGTGACCGCCTGGTCCACGCCCGGCGCCGCGCTGCTGGCGGTGGGGCTGGACGGGGTGACGATGGCGCAGGCGGTGGGGGCGTTCCTGTTCTCGGCCGCGCTGATCACCCTGAGCGGCGTCACCGGGTGGTTCGAGAGGGTCATGGACCGCGTGCCGGTGCCGCTCGCGGCGGGACTGCTGGCCGGGGTGCTGCTCCAGTTCGGCATGGGGCTGTTCACGAGCATGGAGGACGACTTCGCGGTCGTGTTCGCTATGTTCGCGGCGTACCTGCTGTGCCGCCGGTGGCTGCCGCGCTACGCGGTCATCCTGTCCCTGGTCGCGGGCGGGGTCGCCGCGGCGCTGCGCGGGACCCTGGACCTGGGCGGGGTGTCCCCGTCGTTGGCCCGGCCGGTGTTCGTGGCGCCCGAGTTCTCCTGGCAGGTGCTGGTGAGCGTGGGGCTGCCGCTGTTCGTGGTGACCATGGCCTCACAGAACCTGCCGGGGGTGGCGGTGCTGCGGGGCGACGGCTACCGGGTGCCGATCTCGCCGGTGATCGGGTGGACCGGGGCGACCAACCTGGTGCTGGCGCCGTTCGGGTGCTTCGGGATGAACCTGGCCGCGATCACCGCGGCCATCTGCACGGGACCGCAGGCGCACCCCGACCGCGAGCGCCGCTACCTGGCCGGGGTGTGGGCGGGGATCTTCTACCTGTGCGTGGGGGTCTTCGGGGCGACGGTGGCCTCGCTGCTGGCCGCGCTGCCGCCGCCGCTGATCCTGGGGATCGCCGGGCTGGGCCTGCTCGGAACGATCGGGGGCTCGCTGGCGTCCGCTCTGGGGGACGAGCACTCCCGGGAGGCCGCGGTGGTGACCTTCCTGGCGACGGCGTCGGGATTCACCCTGTTCGGTGTGGGCTCGGCCTTCTGGGGTCTGCTGGCGGGAGCGCTGACGCTGGCGGTGACCCGTTCCTGGCGCCGGTCCCGGCGCGCGGGTTCGGGCGGCGGCGCCGAGCAGGACGCCGAAGACGCGCGGAAGACCGACGAGGCCGTGGAGGCCGTGGAGGCCGCGGGGACCGGGGAACACGGAAGGACCACCGAGACGCGGGGGCCCGGTGATCCCGGCACGGAAAGCCGGGCGACTCGCGGTTAAAAGGGGTTGTCCCGTCGACCGGGACACGGCTATAACAGTCGCGGCCCCGACCACAGCGGAACCGGGGCCTCGACGACGAGAGGAGGCGGAGCCGTGTTCACCGCAACCACCGCGCTCGCGCCCTCCCGGGGCAGCCTCGACGGTTGAGTCCCCGGAGCGGCCGGGCGCACGCACCGAAGGTGTCGCCTTGACCGTGCATGACCTGACCATCCGTACGATCACCGGACCCGGGGAACTCGACCTCTTCAACCGGATCCCCTACCCCCAGAACTTCGAGTTCGCCGACGACCTCGCCCAGGGACGCCGACGCCCCTCGTGGATGTGGGTCGCCCTGGACGGCGACCGCCTCCTGGCCCGCCTTTCCTGGTGGTGCCGGAGCAGTGACACCTCTCCCCTGCTGCTGGACGTCCTGGACGTGGACGACACGGCCGGGGACGTCGACCGCACGGGGATCCTCGAACACCTGCTGCGCACCGCCTCGGCGGCGACCCTGCCCGAAGGCGGGACCCCGCCCGAGTACCTGCGCATCGTCCCCGCCGACTGGCGCGAGGACGCCGACAAGCGCCGTGCCGTGCGGGAACGCGTGGCCGCCGTCGAACGCACCGGCGGATCGCTCCTGGTGGAGCGGCTGCGCTTCGAGTGGACGCCCGACGTCCCGGCGCCGGGGCCGGGCGACCGCCTCCGGTTCCGGCCGGTCCGGGACGAGGAGGAGATCCTCGGTCTGATGGTCCGGGCCCTGGAGGGAACCCTGGACGCCCACGACCGCGCCGACCTCGCACACACCACGGCGGAGCAGGTGGCCGCCGACAGCTGGAACGAGGAGTTCGCCCGGTACACGACGCCGCGCTCCTGGTGGCGGATCGCGACGCTGCCGGACGGCGAGCCGGTCGGCTTCGTCCTGCCCGCGCGCAACGACTACCACCCGATCATCGGCTACATCGCGGTGCTGCCCGAGCATCGCGGTAACGGGTACATCGACGACATCCTCGCCGAGGGCACCCGCGTCCTGGCTCAGGAGGGTGTGGACCGCATCCGCGCCGCCACCGACCTGGGCAACGTCCCGATGGCACGGGCCTTCCAACGGGCGGGGTACCCCACGCTCAGCGGGATCGTCAACATGACCTGGTAGGAACAGAACCGGCTGGCCGCTGTCGACACCGTCCGCGTCGTGGCTCTGGTCCGGGGCCGGACCACAGCGCAGCGGTGTGCGAGCCCGGTCCGGGTCCCGGAACCCGCAGTTGGTCCGGGCCCGGACCGCGGCACCGGGGCTCAGACCGTGGCGAGGATCCGTCCGGCCTCGGCGACCGCCGTGCTCAGGTCCTGGGGGTCGGCGGTCATTCCGGCGACCACGAAGTCGATCTCCTCCAAACCCGCCATGGACAACAGCGCCTTGTCGTTGGTGACCCAGACCCCGCGCTCGGCCAGGACCGCGTGCGCGGCCTGCGAGGCGGCCTGGGCCAGGAGACCCGCGGTCTGGGCGACCCGGCCGTGGGGGGCGTGGTTGTGCTGGGCGTAGGACAGGGTGGCCGCGGCCGTGCCCCGCCAGACGGGCGGTGCGCTCCTGCGCAGCGCCTCGGGGTAGTCGGGCCGGGGCAGGTCCCCGACGAGGACCCGGCCGATGGCGAGTTCGGCGACGACCAGGTAGGTGGGGATACCGGCCAGGTGGAACATGAGCGGTTCCACCTGGAAGCGCCCCTGCCGCGCCTCGGCGAGCTGGTGCTCGACCACGTCCAGGTCTCGGTAGTGCACGTCCACCGCCCTGCCGTCGACGCGCAGCCAGGCACCGCCGTTGAAGACACCGCCTCCCCAGCCGCCGACCTCCGACACCTCCCCCTCCCAGCCGAGGTCCCGCAGCGTCTGCGGGTCGAAGTCACCCCGGTAGTAGACCGCCAGGTCCCAGTCGCTGTCGGGGCGGTGGGTGCCCTGGGCCCGGGAGCCGCCGAGGGTGACCGCCTCGACGGCCGGAAGGGCGACGAGCCGGTCGGCGGTGGCGGACAGGAAGGTCGCGTCGTCATGTGCGGAGGTGGACATGGTGACCATCATCGCGGACGGCGTGTCCCGCCCGCGATGAGGTTCGCGCCGCACCGGTGACCACCGGAGTCAGCGGCCCCGCCGACCGTTCCCGACCGCCCGGTCATTTGTTTGTTGGGCGTGGACACCCCGTCCTTCAGGGCGGGGAGGACACGCCCTTTCCCTTCTCGTGACTTTCTGTTGGATTTTCCTCACGCGATCGCGGAGCGGTCGCTACGGTGTGTGCCATGATCAGCACGAGCGTGAAGCGGGCGTTCAAGTACCGCTTCTATCCGACCGATGCGCAGGCGGCTGAGCTGTCGCGCACGTTCGGGTGCGTGCGCCTGGTCTACAACCGCGCCTTGGCCGGGCGTACCGCCGCCTGGAACACCGAACAGCGGCGGCTCTCCTACGCCGACTCCTCCGCGGCGCTGACCGCGTGGAAGAGGACCGAGGATTTGGCCTTCCTCGCCGAGGTCTCCTGTGTCCCGCTCCAGCAGGCGCTGCGCCATCCGCACACCGCGTTCGGCCGCTTCTTCGACCGTCGTGCGAACTACCCGCGGTTCAAGTCGCGCAAAAAGTCCCGGTCCAGCGCGGAGTACACCCGGTCCGGGTTCCGCTACCGCGACGGGCATCTGACCTTGGCCAAGATGGCCGAACCCCTGGACATCGTGTGGTCGCGCCCCTTGCCCGAAGGCGCCCGTCCTTCGACGGTGACGGTCTCGCGTGACGCGGCCGGGCGCTGGTTCGTCTCACTCCTGTGTGAGGACACCGTCGAGTCGGCCCCGACCGCCCACGACGCGGTCGGTGTGGACCTGGGTGTGACGTCGTTGGTGGCGTTGTCGACGGGGGAGAAGGTGGACAATCCCCGCCACGAGCACCGCGACCGGGCGAAGTTGGCTCGGGCGCAGCGGGCGCTGGCCCGCATCACCGACCGGCGTAAGGACTTTTTGCACAAACTCACTACTCGACTCGTCCGCGAGAACCAAGTGGTCGTGATCGAGGATGTGGCGGTGCGCAACCTGGTCAGGAACCGTCGGTTGTCCCGGGCGATCTCGGACGTGGCCTGGCGTGAGCTGCGCACCATGCTGGAGTACAAGTGCGCCTGGTACGGACGCGATCTGGTCGTGGTGGACCGGTTCCTCCCCTCCTCCAAGGCGTGCTCGGCACCCGGATACGTGCACGCGCCGCTGCCGCTGCACGTACGCACCTGGACGTGCCCCAGTTGCGGGGCGACCCATGACCGTGATGTGAACGCGGCGCTCAACCTCGAAGCCGCCGGGCTGGCGGTGTTGGCCTGCGGAGCTGGTGTGAGACCTCAACGGGAGTCCTCCCGGACGGGGCGACCGGCGACGAAGCAGGAAGGCCACGGGGCGACCCGTGACGAGGCCCTGGCCTCGAACCACCGGTAGGTGGTTCCGCGATCTCCTGCCTTCAGACAGGAGAGGAGTCAACAAGTACGCCATGGACCACCAGGGGCCGCCCGGCGAGGAGTACGTGGAGCGGATCGTGGACGAGGTGATCCTGCCCGCCCTCGGCCTGGACCCGCGCGATCCCTCCCCCGCCGTTCCGGAGGAGGCGGGTACTCCCGCTTCCTCCGGCGGTTAGCGCACGCGGCGGAGCGCGCCGCCGTCGGCGGGTTCGGGCCGGACCGACCGGCACGCGGCGCCGCGGACCACTGGCACCCGGGCGGGCGGCGGGGTCAGGGCGTGCTCGGCGGTTGCCGCCCGTCCCGTGGCCCGGTGGGAACCGGGCGGGTGGCAGGACCGGGACGTGTCCGGTGGACGCCGCCCGCGCCGTAAACCGCTGGGAATCCGGCGGGCGTCAAGGCTAGGGTGCGGGGCATGCGCATCCCTCCGTCCGTGGACGCCGCCCGCGTCGAGGAACTCGACGTGGGGCTGTCCGGGGCCCGTGTGGCCCGACTGTTCGACGCCCGGGACCGGCCCTTCGCGGTGCTCAAGTCGGCGGACGCCGACCGCGCCGACCTGGTGGACGAACTCCTGGGCCAGGAACGGCGCCTGCGCTGGCTGGCCGAGCGGGGGCTGCCGGTACCGCGCGTACTGGGCTCGGGCTCCTGGGCGGGCCTGCGCTGGCTGACCATGAGCCACCTGGACGGGCGCGCCGCCCACGAGCCCTGGCCCGCCGGGGACCGGCCACGGGTGCTCGACCTGCTCGCCCGGGCCGCCCGGGCGCTGCACACCGCTCCGGCCGCGGGGTGCCCCTTCGACATGACGCTGCCCGCCCAGCTCGAACGGGCGCGGGAGCGGGTCGCCTCCGGGCTGGTGGAACGCTCCTGGGCCGCCGCGGGCAAGGAGGGGCCGCCCGCCGCCGAGGTGCTCTCCGAACTGACCGGGCTGGCGCGCGCCCTGGGCCCCGGCCGGACCGCGCTGGTCCACGGCGACTACTGCCTGCCCAACGTGCTGCTCGACACCGGCTCCGTGCGCGGCGGGGCGGAGCGCGCACGCCGGTCCGCACGCGGGGACCGGAGCCCCGCTCGCCCGGACACCTCCCCGCCCGCCGGGGACGGCTGGGCCCTGGTGGACCTGGGCCGGGCCGGGCTGGGGGACCCGCACGCGGACCTGGCCGACATGGTGGGCAGCCTGCTCAGTCCGATGAACCCGCAGTTCGGGCCGCGGGACGTCGAACGGTTCCTGGACGCCTACGGGCGGGAGGACGTCGACCCCGAGCGGCTGCGGCTGTGCGCCGGGGTCAACTCCTTCTTCTGGCCGGTGTGAGGGCCTGAGCCCGGTGCAGTACCGGGCCCAGGCCCTGGCGGCCTAACCTTTCAGTTAGCCAGTCCAACTACCGGGGACCAGTTCACGAAGCGGCCCGGGCCCATGACGGCACTGTGCCCTCCCACTACCGGGGAACGCCGTCACCGCTCCCGTTCCCGTTCCCGTGGTCACCGTTGCGCTCCCCGGCTCGGGCCCCGGCCTCGCCCAGCCGCCGGTGCCGCCGCTGGATCCTGCGCGCCCTGGTGGCGAGGGGCGCCTTGCGTTCGCGTTGCAGGCCCGACCCCTCCGCGAACTCGGCGTGCAGCGAGCGCACGAGCCCCACCATCATGAAGAAGCCGATCACGAAGAAGGGCAGCCCGAACACGATGATCGTCTGTTGCAGGGCGTCCAGGCCGCCCACACCGGAGGCGGTGAGCACGGTCGCGGCGACCACCCCCTCGGTGATCCCCCAGAACACCCGCTGCCGGGTGGGGTTGCCGCTCTTGCCGGAGCAGAGCATGTCCACCACGAGGGAGGCCGAGTCCGAGGAGGTGGTGAAGAAGATGATGACGATGAGGATGGCCACCACCGACACGAACGTGGTCAGCGGGAAGTGCTCCAGGAAGGCGAAGAGGGAGCCCGGGATGTCCTCCTGCGTGACCACCTCGTCCACCAGTCCGCCGCCCTGGTCGCGCTCGATGTTGAAGGACGACAGCCCGAACACGCTGAACCACACGACGCTGAACGCGGTGGGCGCGGCCAGCACGCCGAGGATGAACTCCCGGATGGTGCGGCCCCTGGAGATACGGGCGATGAAGATGCCGACGAAGGGCGACCAGGTGATGGTCCACGCCCAGTAGAAGACGGTCCAGGAGCCCTGCCACCCGGTGTTGGCGAAGGTGTCGTTCCAGAACGACAGCGGGACCAGCATCTCCAGGTAGACGCCCGTGGTCTCGATGATCCCCTTGGCCAGGAACAGCGTCGACCCCATCAGGAAGACGAAGACCAGCAGCGCCACGGCCATGTAGATGTTGATCGTGGACAGCCACTTGATGCCGACGTCGAGACCGGTGGCCACGGAGATCACGGCGATGGTCGTGACGATCGCGATGAGGATCAGCTGGCTGACGCGGCTCTCCTCCAGGCCGAACAGGGTGTTGAGGCCGCTGTTGATCTGGAGCGTGCCCAGGCCGATGGTGACGGCGACGCCGAACAGCGTGCCCAGGACCGCGATGATGTCGATGGTCCGCCCGATGGTGCCGCTGATCCGGTCCCCGAGGAAGGGATGGAAGATCGAACTGACCCGGAAGGGCAGGCCCTTGCGGTACACGAAGTAGGCGAAGGCGAGCCCGGGCAGGCAGAAGATCGTCCAGGTATGCAGGCCGAAGTGGTAGAGCGTGAAGCCCATCGCCTCCTCGGCCGCCTCGATGGTCTGCGGATCGACGCCCGAACGCGGCGGCTCGGCGTAGTGGCTGATGGGTTCGGCCACGCCCCAGAACATCAGGATGCTGCCGATACCGGCGGCGAACAGCATGGCGAACCAGACGGAGTTCCTGTAGTCGGGCGTGCTCTCCGGCGGCCCGAGGCGCACACGCCCGAACCTGCTGAACGCGATCCAGATCAGGAAGATGAGGAAGGTGGTCACACCGAGGATGTAGAGCCATCCGAGGTTGGTGAGTATCCAGCCGGAGGTGGCTCCGAAGACGGCGTCCACCGTGTCGGTGAAGAAGATCGCGGACACCACGAAAACGATGGTCAACGCGGCGGACACGAAGAAGATCGCCGGGTTCGTCTCGAGCCCCAGCTTTTGCGCCAGCTTTTCGAACATGCCGATTGCTTTCTGGTGTTTCGGGGACGTTCGTCGAGGGACAAGGGCCCGTCAGCCCGCACCGACCTCGGGCAAGGATACGTCCTTGGGGGCGGGGTTCCCTGTTTATCCTTCCTTTTGGGGAGAGTCGGGAACGTCCTTACCCGCCACCATTAGCAGCACACCGAAAACTCGCTGTTTAAATATGCCAAAAGCCACATAGGGCATGTTCCCGCAGGGTTGTGCACACTACGCGCCCTTTCGCGCGGGTACGTCCCACCTCGTCACCGTTCCCCGGAACCGCGGGGCAGGAGGCCGGGAATCCGCCCGGAAAGGACGGACGACGCACGCGACCACGCGTCGCACCGCGCTCCGCCGGTCCCCGCGCGGAGGGGTCAGGGCGCTGAGGCGAGGAGGGCGGGCTCTCCGATGGGCTCCGTCCCCGCGCGGCGGGGGAAGTTCCTATGGGTGTCAGGCGTCGAGTTCGCCCAGCAGCTCGCGCACCCGCTCCGGCTGCTCGTACAGCGACAGGTGCCCCGCGCCCTCGATGGTGTGGACGTCGGTGTCCAGGAAACGGCGGGCCGGTCCGTGCAGGCGCGCGGGCGAGAAGAAGGGGTCGTGCGATCCGGTCGCGACGGCGACCGGGGTGTCGGCCCAGGCGCGGAAGCGCTCCGCCTGCAACGGGTTGGGGGTGGACCCCGCACGGCAGTACCGGGCCACCAGGGTCAGCCACTCGGCCTCGGCCCGGTGCTTCTCGCACTCGGTGGAGGGGCCGCTGAGGAACTCCACCAGGCGTCCGCTGGTCTGCTCGTTGGGGTGGATCATCCACGGCAGGGTGGCGCGCATCGACTCGGAGCTGACCCCGGCCGCGGTCAGTCCGGCCGGGTTGAGCAGCAGGATCCCGGCGACCAGCGGGGAGGGCGTGGAGGCGAGCGCGATGGCGGCGCCACGCGAGTGTCCCAGCACGAGGACGGGCCGGTCGGTGATCTGGGGCAGGAGCTCGTCGAGCCACGCGCCGTAGGTCTCGATCCTGGCGCCGCCGACCCTCTGGCTACAGCTCAGACCCGGCTGTCCGGGCAGGTCGACCAGCAGCACCGGCCGGTCCGCGGACAGCGCTCGGGCCGCGGGCACCGTGGCGGCCGCGTTGAAGTTGGTGCCCGAGAGCACCAGCACCGGGGTTCCGGAGCCGCCCGCGGAGCGGAAGGCCTGTGTGCTGCCCAGACTGGTCTCCACGGGCGGGAGGGGTCCGAGTTCGGGCCACTGGCTCAGGGCTTTGTGGCACCACGCGTGCACGGAGCGCTCGGCGTTGTCGGAGCGGTAGACGCGTGCGGTGCGGTGCGGGACGACGGTCATGATCTGCTTCGCCTAAGAGGAGACTGGACGCCGTCCTTGCTTGTCGGCGCGCCAAGAGAGGACTGTACGCCTCCGTTCGGCACCACGCCACTCGGGGACGCCGGGAGTGTCCGAACAGACACGCGAAAGAGGTCCGCACCCGGCAAGGGGTGTCCTCTGTTGAGTTCTTCGCCCTGGTGTGAGGTCGTTCGTCCGCCCGTTCTCGGCACCGCCAGGCACCGGTCACACGCCCCCGCGGGGTGTTCCCGGACCGGACACCGGTCCGGGAACACGGCGGTCAGCCGACCGTGGCGGGGTCCGAGCCGATCCGTCCGCCCCGGTCGAGCGCCGAGACCCGGTCCATGTCCTCGGCGGACAGCTCGAAGCCGAACACGTCGAAGTTCTCCCGGATCCGGGACGGGGTCACGGACTTGGGGATCACGACGTTGCCGAGCTGGAGGTGCCAGCGCAGCACGATCTGCGCCGCGGACCTGCCGTGCTTCTCGCCGAGGGCGGTCAGCTCCGGGTCCTCCAGCAGCCCCTTGCCCTGGCCCAGCGGGCTCCAGGCCTCGGTGAGGAGGCCGTGGCGGGCGTTGACGGCCCGCATGGCCTCCTGCGAGAAGTGGGGGTGCAGCTCGATCTGGTTGAGGACCGGGACGACCTCGGTCTCCGCGACCAGGCGGTCCAGGGTCTGCTCGGTGAAGTTGGACACACCGATGGACCTGGCGCGGCCCTCGGAGTGGATGCGCTCCAGCGCCTTCCAGGTCTCGACGTAGGCGTCTTGCCTGGGGCAGGGCCAGTGGATCAGGTACAGGTCGACGTAGTCCAGACCGAGGCGGTCCAGGCTGGCGTCGAAGGCCTTGAGCGCGCTGTCGTAGCCCTGCTCGTCGTTCCACAGCTTGGTGGTGACGAACAGTTCCTCGCGGGCGACGCCCGACTCGGCCAGGGCCCGGCCCGTACCCCGCTCGTTGTCGTAGATCCTGGCCGTGTCGATGCTGCGGTACCCGGTCTCCAGGGCGGTCGCGACGGCGGTCTGGGCCTCGTCGTCGGGAACCTGCCAGACGCCGAACCCGAGTTGGGGCATGGTGAGGCCGTTGTTCAGCGTGACGTGCTGCATGAGCGCCCTTCCTTCGTGGCGGACTCGTTGGTCTTCGTGGGGTGCTCCCCCATGGTGGCGACCTGGAGTGCACTCCAGGCAAGCGGTTCAGGGTGTGAGGTGGACCAGCATCTTGCCGGTGTTGGCGCCCTGCATCATGCCGAGGAAGGCCCGCACGGCGTTGTCGATGCCGTCGACGACGGTCTGCTCGCTGCGCAGCCTGCCGTCGACGATCCACTCGGAGGCGCGCTCGGCGTACTCCTTCATCAGGTGGCCGTGGTCTCCGGCGATGAACCCGCGCAGGGTGAGGCGCTTGCCGACGGCCAGGAAGAGGTTGTCGGGACCGGGCGCGGGCTCGGTGGCGTTGTACTGGGAGATCGCGCCGCACAGGGCGATCCGGCCGTGGTTGCGCATCGCGGCGATGGCGGCCCTCAGGTGGTCGCCGCCGACGTTGTCGAAGTAGACGTCGATCCCCTCGGGCGCGGCCTCGGCGAGCTGCTCCTCCAGGCGGCCCTCGCGGTAGTCGATGGCGGCGTCGAAGCCGAAGTCCTCCAGGAGGCGGCGCTTCTTCTCCGGGCCGCCCGCGGACCCGACCACCCGGGACGCGCCCAGCTGGCGGGCGATCTGGCCGGCGGCGGAGCCGACCGCGCCCGCGGCGCCGGAGACGAACACCACGTCGCCCTCGCGCACCGGGGCGATCTCGGTCAGGCCCGCGTAGGCGGTGAGGCCGATCATGCCCAGTACGCCGAGGTAGGCCTCGACGGGCGCCAGCGAGGCGTCCACCGCGCGCACGGACTCCGCGGGCAGCAGCGCGTACTCGCGCCATCCGGCCGCGTGCAGGACGGTGGTGCCCACGGGGACGTCGTCGCTGCCCGAGGCGGTGACCACGCCCACCGCGCCGCCGTCCATCGGCTCACCGAGCCGGAACGGGGGGACGTAGGACTTGACGTCGTTCATGCGGCCCCGCATGTACGGGTCCACGGACATCCAGTCGTTGCGTACCAGGACCTGTCCGGGTCCGGGGTCGGCGACGGTGGTCTCCACGAGGGAGAAGTCGGTGGGCTCGGGCTCGCCGACGGGACGGGCCACCAAGTGGACCTCCCTGCTGGTGACGGACATGACGCGACCTCCGTGACTTCGCTGGGTGTTGGCGCGGTGACCCGCGGACCGGACAGACACTAGTCCGAACATCCATTCACTCACCAATAAAATCGGCGAAGTGAGCTATAGGAATGTCAATGGTTCGGGCACGGCGGCCGACCCGCGGTCCGGCGGACCGCTCGACCTACAGCAGTTGAGGACCTTCCTGGCGGTGCACCGGTCGGGGTCCTTCACCGCCGCCGCGCAGCTGCTGCGGCTGTCGCAGCCCACGGTCACCACCCAGATCCGTTCCCTGGAGCGGCGGCTCGGACACCCCCTCTTCGAGCGTCTGCCCCGCGGGGTGGCCCCGACCGCCGAGGCCAACGACCTGGCCGCGCGCGTGGCCGAGCCCCTGGACGCGCTGGAGGTGGTGGCCGGGCGCGACGGGGGCGGCGCGTCCGCGTCGCCCGCGCCGCTGCGCGTGGCGGGCCCCGCCGAGGCGCTGCACGCGCTGGTCCTGCCCGCGCTCGCGCCCCTGGTGGAGGGCGGCGTACGGCTGCGCGTGCGCACCGGTCCGGCCGAGGAACTGCTGGAGGAGCTGCGCCGGGACAGGCACGACCTGGTGGTGTCCGCGGTGCGCCCGCGCGGGCGGACCCTGGTCGCCGAACCCCTCGTGGACGAGGAGTTCGTGCTGGTGGCGTCGCCGTCGTGGGCGGACCGGATCGGCCGCGACCGGCTTCGCCGCCAGGGCGCCTCCGCGCTGTGCGCGGTCCCGCTGGTGGCCTACGACGACGAACTGCCGGGCCTGCGCCGCTACTGGCGGCACGTGTTCGGGGTGCGGCTGACATGTGCCCCCGCGGTCACCGTGCCCGACCTGCGCGGGGTGATGTCGGCCGTCACGGCGGGGGCGGGGGTGACGGTGCTGCCCCGCCACCTGTGCCGGGAGGCGCTGGCCGAGGGGCGCCTGGTGGCGCTGCTGGACCCGGAGGAGCCGCCGGTCACCACGCTGTACCTGGTGCGGCGCCCGGGGGTGGCGGACAACCCGCGCCTGGAGGAGGTGTACCGGCACCTGGTGTCGGCCGCCCGCGCCTGCTGAAGGGGGTCCGTCGGGGAGCGGCGGCGCCGTTGCCCCGAACCTCCGTCGCGGTGGTGCAGTCCTACCCCTGAACGGCGGGCGGCGGCGTCCGCTCCGGGCGGGAGGACGGCGATGGAACGGGTGCGGGCACCGGGAAGCGGCACGGAACAGGCGGACGGCGGGGCCTCCATGGCCCGGCGCCGCTCCCCCGCGGTCACCGTCGTGGTCGCGCTGGCCGCCGCGGGGCTCGCGGTGTTCACCCTGCTGCGGGTCCTCGGCCTGGAACGGGGGTGGCCCCTGGTGCCCGCCCTGGCCTTCACCCCCTACATGCTGGCCGCCGCACCGCTGGCGGCGGCGGTGGCCGGACTGCTGCGGCGCTGGAGGTCCATGGCGGTCCTGACCGCGGTGACGCTGGCGCTGGCCGCCGTGGTCGTGCCCCGCGCGGTGCCGTTCGGCGTGACCTCGGCGGGCGGTCCGGTCGTGCGGGTCATGACCGTCAGCTTCTCGGCCCAAGGACCGAGCGTGCAGTTGAACCACCCCGCTGGGTGTGAGGGAGCCCACCGCGTCTGACCCAACAACCTAGGGGTGGTCGGGTGGGACGTGTGACTTCCGCCCCGCGTTCCACACCACACGACCGCGAGCGGCGATGTTGGCGGAAGCATTCCGGTCCGCGTGCGCAACGACACCGCAGCCCCGGCAGATGAAGACGGCCTGATCGACCCGGTTCCTCCGGTCCACGTGGCCACACTCAGCGCACGTCTGTGAGGTGTGGGCCGGGTCGACGAAGACCACCGGCACGCCCGCACGGCGCGCCTTGTAGGCGATGAACTGACCCAGTTGATGGAAGGACCAGGAGTGCAGCGTGACCCGTTGGGACCTGCGTTGCCGTACCCGGATGCGTATCCCCGTCAAGTCCTCAAGGGAGATACCGCGCCCGGTGCGTTCGGCCTCGGCCACGATGCGTTTCGAAATCCGGTGGTTGACATCCCTGGCGTGCCCGGTCTCACGGCGGCGCCGCTTCTTGAGCAGGCGCTTAGCGGACCGAGTGCCCTTAGCCTGGAGTTTGGCCCGCAACCGCTGCTGGCGACGGCGGTACCGGTTGATCTGGCGCCCAGCCATGACTTGGCCGTCGCTGGTGGTGGCGATGTTGGCGATACCAAGGTCGACCCCGAGAAAGGAGTCGGGTTCGGTCTCGGGAGCGTCGGGCACCTCGACGGTCACCGCCAGGAACCAGGCACCGTCGCGGCAGAGCAGGTCGGCCTCACCGCGTTTGTGTTCGGCCAGCGTCTTGATCTGGTCGGGGGAGCCGGTGAACGGTATGTCCTTCAACCGGCCCTGGAAGGTCCACAGCGAGATCGTGCGCGCGTCCATGGCGAAGGACAGGTTGCGCGCGTCGTAGGGATGCGCCGACTCCGGGCGGAAGGCGATCGGTGTGGACTCGATCCGCTCCCGGCGGGCCGACCCTTGGGGTCCGTAGTTGCCGTTGTTCAAATTGGAGCGGCGGGCGTGGTAGGCGTCGCACACCCTCTTGATCACGTGTTGGGCCGCTTGCGAGCCCACCCCGGCCTCACGCAACTGCTGGTAGGTGTGTTTGCGCAGCCCGTATTTGCGCATCACACCCTGCTCGTGGGCCACCTTCGCCACCCAGGTGGCGTGGGTGTTGAGCGCGCGCAGGGTTGATTCCAGCACCGCCGCCTGCTCGGGCGACGGCGTGAGCTTGACCCACGCGACGATCTTCGACACGCCCACCATCGTGCACCCGTTCAGTGACAGAACGCAGCCAAAACAGTCCGTTGTGACCCCCATCACTGGCGGGTCGGTGGGGACTGCGCGGTGATTCCTGCCGAAGCTGAAAGCCCCGAGGTTCCTCGCCAAAGCAAAGCTAAACATGCTCGGCGGCGCCGACGTGGCGGAGGTGGTGGCGCCGATGCGCGACCCGTTCGTCCTGGCGAAGCAGGTGGCGACCCTGGACGCCCTGTCCGAGGGGCGCTTCGTCCTGGGTGTGGGGACCGGCTGGTCGCGCGAGGAGTTCGAGGCCGTGGGGTCGGACTTCGCCACGCGGGGCGCCCGGACGGACGAGACGCTGCGGCTGCTGCGGCACCTGTTCGAGGGCGAGGGGCCGTTCGAGGGGCGTTTCCACTCCTACGAACGCGGGGTGTTCGCGCCCCGTCCGACGCGCCGCGTGCCCGTGATGGTGGGCGGCACGTCCGACCGGGCGCTGCGACGGGCCGCCGAGTGGGCCGACGCGTGGCAGGGCGTGGGCCTGGACACGACGGGGTTCGTGGAGGCCCGGGACCGGCTGCGGGAACTGACCTCGCGGCCGGTGCGCGCGGGAACGCGGAACGCCTGGTCCGGGGGCGGGGAGAAGTTCGAACGCGCCGTCGGGCTGTTCCGGGAGCTGACCGTCGCCGGGGCGGACGCGGCGGCGGTGTGGTTCGGCGGCGCGGAGGGCTTCGGCGACCGGAGGGAGCGGTTCGCGGCGGCGCTGCGCTGACCGTTGGCACCGGTCCGGTTCCGGGCCGGTGACGCGCTCCTACTTCTGCGCGCCGAAGAGCCCCCGGCCGCCGTACTTCTTGTGGATGGCCTGTTTGGACACGCCGAGCACCTCGGCGATCTCGGCCCAGGTGGAGCCCCGGTTGCGGGCGCGGCGGACGAGGACGGCCTCGACCCGCTCCATCTCCCTGCGCAGCCGGACGGTGGCGTCCAGACCCACCAGCGGGTCGTCGGCTCCGGTGGTGCGGGCGAGGGCGGTCAGCTGTTCGGCGTCCATGGGTCAACTGTAATTGACATGCCTGTGGTGACACACCTGCCGCCGGACACGTCCCCGCCGGAGAGGCGCAAGGCCGCCGGATACCGTTCCGGACTCCTCGGACTCCGCTCCCGACGGTCCGACAGGGGTACCGCCACCGACGACCCCGCGGTCGCGGATGGCACTCTGGAGTGCCGAACGAGGACCGGACGAGGGAGTGACGTGGGCGGCTACGACGAGACGACCGTGCTGTTCGACCTGGACGGCGTGCTGGTGGACTCCACCGCGAGCATCCGCGCGGGACTGACCGCGTGGGCCGTGGAACGCGGCCTGGACGTCGGCGCGGTGCTCGAAGACCACCACGGGCGGACCGACGTGGACCTGGTCCGCCTCTTCGCCCCGCACCTGGACCCGCTGACCGAGGCGTCCCGGATCGAGGCCCACGAGGCCGCCGCCGGGGACGGCGTCCGGGTCGTGCCCGGCGCGCGCGAACTCCTGGCCGGACTCGACGAGCGCGGGCGCCCCTGGGCGATCGTCACGTCCGGGAGCGACCGGATCGCGCGTTCGCGGATCGCGACGGCCGGGCTGCCCCTCCCCCGCGTACTGGTGACCGCCGACCAGGTGGTCGAGGGCAAGCCCCACCCGGCACCGTACCTGCTGGGCGCCGAGCGCATGGGGGTCGCCCCCGGGCGGTGCGTGGTGGTGGAGGACTCCGTGAGCGGCGTCCGCTCCGGGCTGGACGCGGGCATGCCCGTAGTGGCCGTGGCCTCCACGACCGGCCCCGACGACCTCGACCACGCGACCACCGTGGTGGCGAACCTCGAAGCCGTGGCCGCGCTGCTGCTCCCGGGGACCCTGCCCTCTACCTGACGGCCTTCCGGGTGATCGACGCCGACCCGCACCAGTTCCTGGCGGTGGCCCGCCGCGACGGCCGGGTGGTGGGAACCCTCCAGCTGACCTCGGACGTCTCGCGCGGGGACGCGCACCGCTTCCACGAGCGGCTGGGGTACACCGCCTCCCGCGTCGGTTTCAAGAAGCGGCTCGACTGACCGGACGCGGCACCGGGGAAGGCGGAACCGAGGAACGCGGAATCAGCGGGCGCGGACCGGAGCGGGCGCGGACCGGAGCGGGCGCGGACCGGAGCGGCCGCGCGCCGGGCCCCGCGGCCGGTCGGACGACAGCGCGCGGCTACGACGCCCGGCGGGCCAGGTGGAGTCGTGTGACGTAGGGGACGCGCACGTTCCCGTCGGGGAAGTGCGCGGCGACGAGCGCGGTGAGGGCCTCCCGGGTGCGCTCCTCGCCGATGTTGCGGACCACGGCTGCCATCCTGCTGGAGGACAGCGCGCTTCCGACGAAGTCCGCTGTGTCGAGTTCGCGCGTCCAGACGGCGGTGGACTCGATGGCGTCAACGAGGCCGTCCTGGGCCTCCGTCTCGGCGGCGGTGTCGTAGGCGCGGTAGTCGCGCCGGTAGTCGTCGCCGTACTCCTCCATCAGGCTCTCGTGGGCGTCGACGAACGCGCTGGCGGTCCAGTCGCGGTCGTTGTTGAGGACGGCGACGGTGCCGCCGGGCAGGAGCAGGCGCGCGGCCTCGGCGTAGAAGGCGGGCCGGTCGAACCAGTGGACGGCCTGCGCGGCCAGCACCAGGGAGGACGACGCGTCGGGGAAGGGAACTTTCTCGGCGCGGCCGTCCACGTACTCGACCCCGTCGGGCTCCTCGGCGGCGGTGGCGCGCATGGAGTGCCCCGGCTCGACGCCGACCACACGGGGGCCCGGACCGAAGACGTGGCGCAGGGCGCGGGTGGAGATGCCCGTTCCCGCGCCGACGTCGAGCAGGAGCCAGGGTTCGGGCCAGGAACTCCGCGCACCGGCGAGGACGTGGACGCGCAGCCGGTCGAGCAGGGGCCGGGGGTACCCCGGCCGGAAACGGCGGTAGCCCTCGCTGAGCTGGTCGAACGCCTGGGTCCTGTCGTTCATCGCGTTCCCTTCTCCCGTGCCCTGGTCTCCGGGTCCTGGTCCCGGTCTCCGGGCCCTGGACACACGAACCTAACCGAAGGGGCCCGGGGGCGGCGTCAGGCCTCGTGCGGCACGCGTTCGGCACGCGCGGCCCGGTACGCGGACGGGCTCGCGCCCGTGTGGTTCTTGAACGCGGAGCTGAACGCGAACGCGCTCCCGTAGCCCACCCGGGCGGCCACGGCCTCCAGGCCCAGCCCCGGGCGGGCGGTGAGCAGGTCGCAGGCCACCGTCAGCCGCCAGGTGCGCAGGTAGGTCATCGGCGGGGTGCCCACGGCCCGCCGGAAGCGCGCGGCCAGAGTGGCGCGGGAGACCGCGCACTCCACCGCCAGAGCCTCCCAGGGTCCAGGGCTCGGCGACGCGCTCGTGGACCAGCTCCAGCGCCCGCGCGACGACGGGGTCGCCGAGCGAGCGGGGTGTCGGCCCGGGGCCGTCCACAGGGAGTGTCCGCCGGGGTCGTCCACAAGGGCTGTCCGGCAGGACTGGTCCACAGGAGGCACCGGGCAGGGGTTGTCCACAGGGGCGAACCCGGTCTGGCGCCTCCCGTGCGCGACGCGGTTGACGGGAAAACGGGGTCCCCTCCCCGCCCCTCCGAGGCTCGCTCCCGTTGTGAGCCCGCCACCGGAACGGTTGCCCTCTGTTACCACCAACCGAACTGCGAACCAGAGTCAACGCAGGTCAGAGCGCTCCGCATTGGCAGGCAGTCCAGCCACTTCCACCACACCCCTCACAGGGAGCTACCGACGCGCGCGAACACCCGCACAGACAAACACCCTCAGTGGACAGGAATCCGGAACTCCACCACCGAAAGTGATCAAATGTCAGGTAAACCTTAAGTTTCCCCCTCGTGGGTTGGCCGTTACGCGCCTCTGGCGTGAAGGTTCCTGTGACCCGCCGCACAGGACCTGGAGGAGAAGGCCATGCCGAGTCCCGGACGCACCGCCGCCCCCGGGCAGAGTGCCGACAAGGCACCGCCCCGACGCAAGAAGCCCATCTACCGTCACCTGTACTTCTGGGTGCTCGTCGGTATCGCGCTCGGCATCGCCGTCGGTCTGCTCCTCCCGGCCTGGGCCGCGGACATGCGCTGGCTGGCCGACCTGTTCATCAAGCTCGTCAAGGTGGTCATCGCCCCGACCATCTTCTGCACCGTCGTCGTGGGCATCGCCGGTCTGGGCAACCTGGCCAAGGCCGGCGGGTTGGCTCTGCGCACCCTGGTGTACTTCACCGCGCTGACCGTGGTCGCCCTGGCCATCGGCCTGGTCACCGTCAACATCATGCGTCCGGGTGTGGGCCTGAACGTGTCCTTCGACGAGGCCGACGCCGCGGACACCATCGCCGAGGCCGAGGCGGGCGGAACCGGTTTCTCGGGCTTCGTCCTCCACATGATCCCCGACTCGTTCTTCTCCGCCTTCGTGGACGGCGAGCTGATCCAGGTCCTGGTCCTGGCCATCCTGGTCGCCTGCGCCCTGACCATGCTCGGCAGGCGCGGCGAGCCCGCGGTCCGCGCCCTGGACACGATGTCGCACATCATGTTCGGCGTCATCAGGATCGTCATGTACGCGGCGCCCATCGGCGCCTTCGGCGGCATGGCCTTCACCATCGGCGAGTACGGCGGCCAGGTGCTGAGCAGCCTCGCCTACTTCATGCTCAGCTTCTACGTCACCTGTGTCCTGTTCATCGTCGTCGTCCTGGGCATCGTCAGCCGCCTGGCCGGGTTCAGCCTGTTCCGCATGGTGCGCCTGATCCGCGACGAGCTCCTCATCGTGCTGGGCACCTCCTCCAGCGAGTCGGTGCTGCCGCGCATGATGACCAAGCTGGAGGCCGCGGGCGCCAAGAAGTCCGTGGTGGGCCTGACCATCCCGACCGGGTACTCCTTCAACCTGGACGGCACCGCGATCTACATGACCATGGGCGCCATCTTCATCGCCCAGGCCACCGGCTCGGACATCTCCGTCTGGACCCAGGTCGGACTCCTGCTGTTCATGCTGCTCTCCAGCAAGGGCGCGGCGGGCGTCAGCGGCGCCGGTCTGGTGACCCTGGCCGCCTCGCTGGCCGCGTTCGGCGACGTGATCCCGCTGGCGGGCATCGCGCTCATCGTCGGCATCGACCGCTTCATGTCCGAGGGCCGTGCCCTGACCAACCTCATCGGCAACGCGGTGGGCACCCTGGTCATCGCCCGCTGGACCGGCGGCCTGGACCGCGAGCGCCTCGCCCACACGCTGAGGAACCCGAACAGCATCGACATGGACGCCCTCATGAGCTACGACAAGCCCGCCGAGGGTTCCGTCGGGGGCGGGGCCTCGGACGCCTCCGGCACGGCCGGGGACGCCGACGCGGACGCCGAGGCGGTCAAGACGGCCGGCACCGACACGGCCTCCGAGGACGCGCGGACCGCCGACGCCTCCGGTGACGAGGGCGAGGACCGGCGCACCCCCGTGGGCGCACCGCGCGGCTGACCCCACGCCGCGGCGCCAGACCGCGGTCAGCGGCTCGCCGCGGTCGGCGGACGGTCCACTCCGTCGACCGCGGCACGAGCCCCCGGGTCGACCGCGGCTCCAGACCGCGGGCCGGACACTCCCAGCCCGTCCCCCGGCCCGCGCCCGGTGTCCGTACGCCTCCCGTCCCTCGTACGGGCACCGGTTCCCACCGCCCCGGGCGGGCCGCCAGGTCCGCCCGGGGCGGCCCGCGTCCGGGTCAGCAGTCCGCGAGCTGCCGGGAGAGGGCTCCGCGGTGGCGCTGGAGTTCGTCGGTACGGGAGTCGAGCGCGGCGGGCTCCGCGCGGATGGTGGTGACCAGGTCCGGGCACAGGTCCATGCCGATCGGCTCGTCCGCCTCGCCGCGGACGCGGGTCAGCGCGGAGGCGGGTCAGCGAAGGCAGGCGCGGTCCGGATCACCCCGTCCGGACCGCCCGCCGCAGGTAGCGCACCCAGTTCGCCGCGACGCCGCCGACCAGGCCCAGGCACGCCGCGAGGATGAGCGAGGACAGGATCCACTCCCGAGAGCCGTCGGGGCCGTAGACGCGGTTGGAGGCCCCGGCGTCCACAGCTGAAATCCGTGCGCCTTCCTCGCAGGTGTCGCGCCCGGCCGCGTGCAGGTAGACCCCGCGCGGCTCCCCTCCCCCGACACCGGTGAAGGTGCCGTTGCAGGTGCACGACTCGTGCCCGGGGTGCTGGACGCAGGTGATACTCGTCACAGTGAACACGCCCGGTGCGCCCTCACCGCGCGCCGCGCGCAGTCCCTGCTCCAGCCCGGCGAACCCCACGTAGGCCACCAGGGCGGCGAGGACCACCAGCACGACGGAGAACTGCGGTGACGGGCGCCCGGCCCCGCGTGCCGCGCCGGAGCCGACTCCCGCACGGGCGTCCGTGGGGACCTCGGCCCCATCCTGGATGTCACTGTCCCTCATCTCGCTCACACCCTCTCCCGCTCGTCGTCACGGGCCTCTCCGGACCCCTCGTCCGCGAGGTCGGACACATCCGTGCCGCGCGGAACCCTGAAGGCCAGCATCGCGGCGACACCGCACAGGGCGGCGGCCATCAGCCACACCGGCCCGTAGCTTCCGCCCACGTCACGGGTGAAGCCGCCGAAGACCGCCATGGCCCCCGCCCCGACCTGGTGGACGGCGTTGACCCACCCGAAGACGATGGCTCCGTCGACGCCGAAGAGCCGACGGCACAGCAGGATGGTCGGAGGTACCGTCGCGACGTCGAGCAGGCCGAACACCACGACGAAGGCCACCATCGCCGCTCCGGCGCTGGGACCGAACAACGCGGGCAGCGCGGCCAGGAGCACGCCCCGCCCCACGTAGTAGACGACCAGGAGCAGGCGCGGGTCCACCCGGTCGGTGAGCCATCCGGACAGGATCGTCCCCACCAGGGAGAAGACGCCGATCGTCGACACCAGCGCCGCGGCGGCCGTGACGGCCATCCCGTGGTCCTGGGCGGCGGGCACGAAATGGGTCCACATGATGCCGTTGGTGGTCGCGCCGCACACCGCGAACGTTCCGCCCAGGAGCCAGAACCGGCGGCTGCGCACCGAGGAGAACAGGACCTCCACGGTCCGGCGCGCCGCGCCCCGGTCCGCCCGGGGCCGTTCCACGAAGACCGGGGAACCGTAGGGGCGCTGTCCCAGGTCGGCAGGGTGGTCTCGGAGCACCAGGGCGATGAGGACGATCATCGCGCCCGCCGTCAGCGCCAGGGTCACGATGGCCGGACGCCATCCCTGGTTGTCGACGATCCAGGCCAGCGCGGGCAGGAACACCAGCTGGCCGAAGGCGCTGGCTCCGGTCAGGGCGCCGATGACCAGCCCACGGCGTTCGACGAACCAGTTGTTGGCCACGGTGGCGGCGAACGTCATCGCCAGTGACCCGGTGCCCGCGCCGATGAGCAGCCCCCAGTAGAGGGTCAGCTGCCAGGCGGTGGTCATGACAAGGGTCAGTCCAGCCCCCACCACGACGGCACCCAGGGCCACCAGGGCGATGCGGCGGATACCGAACCGGTCCATCAGCGCCGCGGCGAAGGGGGCGATCAGGCCGTAGACGAGCATGTTGACCGAGGCCGCCATACCGATCGCCCCGCGGGACCACCCGTACTCGGTGTGCAGGGGGTCGGTCAGGATTCCGGGCATCGCGGCGAAGGCCGCCGCGGCCACGATGGTCAGGCACGCGACGAGGGCGATCAGCCACGCGCGGTGGAACGGGGTGCGTGCGGGCTTCCGTGCGGAAGCGGTGTTCTCAACCATGGTCTCAGCTTCCTTCGCGGGACCCCTCCCCCGACAGTGTCCTGAAAGCCAACATGCGCAAGAATCAGGCCATGAGGATTTTTTCGCGGTCCGGCCGCCACCGCGTGGCCGTCCTCGTCCGGCACGGTCTGCTGCCCATCGAGTCGGGCATCGTCCACCGCCTGTTCGGCCAGGCCCAGGGCGCCAACGGGGAGCTGCTCTACGAGGTCGTCACCTGCGCACTGGAACCGGGGGAGGTCAGCACCGACACCGACTTCACGATCAACGTGGCCCACGGGCCGGAGGCCTTCGACGAGGCCGACACGGTGATCCTGCCCGCCGCCGACGAGGACTACGGCGAACGCCCGCACGCCCCCCTCGCACCGGCTCTGGCCGCGGCCGTCGCGCGCATCCCGCCGACCGCGCGCGTGGCCTCGATCTGCACCGGTGCGTTCGTGCTCGCCGCGGCCGGGCTCCTGGACGGGTGCCACGTGACCACCCACTGGAAGTCCGCGGGCTACTTCCGCGCCATGTACCCCGGCATCGACCTGGATCCGGACGTGCTGTACACCGACAACGGGCGTGTGCTGACCGCCGCCGGGGTCGCCTCGGGCATCGACCTGAGCCTGCACATGATCCGCGTCGACCACGGCGCCGCCGTGGCCAACGAGGTGGCGCGCAGCACCGTCGTCCCGCCCCACCGCGACGGCGGCCAGGCCCAGTACATCCGCCGTCCCGTGCCCGCGCCGGAGCGGGCCGCGACGGGGCGGGCCGCGACGGGGCGGGCCGCGACGGGGCGGGCCGCGACGGGGCGGGCGCGCGCCTGGGCCCTGGAACACCTCCACCTCCAGCCGGGCCTGCGGGAGATGGCCCTCCAGGAGGCCATGAGCGTGCGTACCTTCACCCGGCGGTTCCGCGACGAGGTGGGGCTCTCGCCCGGCCAGTGGGTAGCCCAACAGCGCCTGGACCGGGCCCGGCAGCTGCTGGAGGAGTCGGACCTGCCGGTGGACAGGATCGCGCACGAGGCGGGTTTCGGCACGGCGGCGTCACTGCGCCAGCACATGCACGCCGAACTGGGGGTGTCCCCCAGCGCCTACCGGCGTACCTTCCGGGGCGCACCGGACGCGTCCTGAACCTGTCCGGGATTCGGGGTCCCTGGCCGGTGCCGCGGGCGGCGGGCTCCCCAGCGGGGACGTCCCCGGCAGAGCGTTCGGTACGGCGTACGGTCCGGAGTGGTTCCGGACGGTACCGGGGCGCGGGGCGGGGCGCGGGAGAGCGGGCCACGGGTGCGGGACCGCCCGTGGCGGCGCGGTTCGCGGCGTGAGGGGTCCCGGAACGGGTAACGGGGAACCGTGGGTCTCCGCCCACGCCCACCCCCACCCCCGGGAGGCCCCGTGAAGCTCTACGCCGAGTACCCCGTGCGCGCGTTCCTCCAGTTCGCCTCCGACCTGCTCGCCGCCGCCTGGGTGTACGCGTGGGTCAGCGCGGCGCTGTCGCTGCGCGAGACCCTCATGGCCCTCGACCGCCCCGGCGAACTCATGGTGAGCACGGGCGAGGGCTTCAGTGAGCACATGGACGCCGCGGCCGAGCAGGCCCGGCAGGTGCCCCTGGCCGGGGAGGCCCTGGCCGCACCGTTCACCAACATGAGCGAGACCGGTGGGTCCCTCACCGCCGCCGGGGTCTCCTTCCAGGAGACGGTGGCCTCGCTCGCGCTGGCCCTGCCGCTGCTGACCGCCGTGCTCCCGCTGCTGCTGCTCGCCTCCACCTGGCTGCCCATGCGCGCCCGGTGGGTGCGCCGCGCCAGCGCCGCCAAGCGGCTGCGCGGGCTCGCGCCCGAGGCGCGGTCCCGGCTGCTGGCCCTGCGCGCCCTGACCTCGGCGTCCCCGTCCCGGCTGGCCGGTACGCACGAGGACCCGGCGGGCGCCTGGCACTCCGGCGACCGGAGAACCGTGGAGGCGCTGGCCGCGCTGGAGCTGCACCGCCTGGGTCTGCGCCGGGTCTGAGGCCCCGCCCCGGACCCGTGCCGACGACGGTCGTCCCGTCGCGTCGTGGCGGGGCCGTTCCCCTCCGACGGCGGGCCGCCCCTCATTCCACGCGGATGATGCCGCGCTGGAGCGCGGTGGTGATCGCCGCCGTCCGGTTGTCCACCCCGAGCTTGTCGAAGACGTGCACGAGGTGGGTCTTGACGGTGGCCTCGCTGATGAACAGCTCCCGCGAGATCGCCCTGTTGGACAGACCGCGCGCCAACAGTCCGAGGATCTCCAGTTCCCGGCCGCTGAGCACGGGACGGGGTGAGCGCAGCCGGTCCATCAGGCGGTTGGCCACGTCGGGGGCCAGTGCCGTCTGCCCCCGGGCCGCGGCGTGCACGGCCGCGCACAACTGGTCGGGCGGGGCGTCCTTGAGCATGTAGCCGGTGGCCCCGGCCTCCACGGCCGCGAGGATGTCGGCGTCGGTGTCGTAGGTGGTCAGCACCAGCACGGGCGGAGGGGAGTCGAGCGCGGTGATCCGCCGGATGGCGGTCACGCCGTCCATGCCCGCGCCCATCCGCAGGTCCATGAGGACCACGTCCACGCCGGAGGTGCCTCCGGTGGCGGCGGAGGCGAGCGCGTCCAGGGCGGCCCGGCCGTCGTCGGCCTCGGCGACCACGAGCATGTCGGGGCGCTCGGAGAACATCGCCTTGAGTCCGTGGCGCACGACCGGGTGGTCGTCCACGAGCAGGATGCGCAGCGGGAACCCTCCAGTGCCCCGGGCCTTCGGTGGCGGGGCTCCGCCGGGACGGTCGGGGCCGCCTGGGCTCCCGGATCCCTCGGGGACGTCGGTCACGGGCTCTCCTTCCTGGTCAGGGGCAGGCGGACGGCGACCGCGGTGCCCTCGCCCGGCGCCGACTCCACGTCGAGCCGTCCGCCGAGGGCGGCCACCCGGTCGCGCAGGGCCGCCAGCCCGTAACCGGTGCCGTCGCGCCGCGGCCCGGTCTCCTCCGGAGCGAACCCGACTCCGTCGTCGTACACGTCCAGGGTGACCTCGCCGTCCAGGTAGCCGAGCGTGACCACGGCGTTGGCCGCCCGGGCGTGCGCGGCCACGTTGGCCAGACTGGCCTGCGCGGCGCGCAACAGGGCGACCCCGTACCCCGGAGGCAGCACCACGGGCTCCCCGTCCAGGCGGAACCGGCAGTCCGTCCCCGAACCGGACCCGGTCCGGGCGCACAGCCGCTCCAGCGCCCCGGGCAGGTCGCCCCCGGCCAGTGAGGGCGGCGCGAGGTCGCGGACGAAGCGGCGGGCCTCGGCGAGGTTGTCCGATGCGCTTCCGCGCGCCTCCGCGATCCGGGTGGCGGCCAGCTCCGGGTCTCCGGGCAGGGCGTTCTCGGCGGAGCGCAGCAGCAACACGATGCTGGACAGGCCCTGGGCGAGGGTGTCGTGGATCTCGCGGGACAGGCGTTCACGCTCGTCCAGGACGCCGGTACGGCGCTGGGAGGCGGCGAGCTCGTCGCGGGTGCGGGTGAGGGTGTCGATGAGTTCGCGCCGTCGTTCGCTCTCGCGGGACAGGGCCGTGTACCCGGCGCCGATGGCCACCGCGAACGCCGCCCCGAGGATCGGCCCGAGGACGCTGCCGGGGGTGAGGTCCCCGCTGTGCAGGACCTGGCCCGCGACCGCGGCCGCGGTGATCACCACGACCGCCGCCACCGCGTGTGCCCCGCGCAGCAGGTGCAGGTGCAGGAAGTACAGGGGGAAGGCCAGCCACACGAAGTCGGGGGCGGCCCACGCCAGCAGCGCCCACAGCGCGGTGACCGAGGCCAGCCACACCAGGGCCCGCGCGCGGCGCGCGCCCGGGCGGAAGCCGGAGTCGGGGCGCAGCCCCGCGGCCGGGATTCCCGCGCAGTAGACGGCGCCGAGCAGCACCGCGCCGCACGGGACGGTCCACCGGACCCACGTGGGAGGGGCGGGGGCGGGGGCGGCGGCGGAGAGCCCGTACCGGACGGCGGCGACCGCCAGCAGGAACAGGAAGCAGGCGTGCAACAGCAGGCGCAGTGCCCGCAGCACCTGCGCCGCCCCGGGCGGTTCGGGCGCCCGTCCCCTGCCGTGCCCCATTCCGGCAGCGTACGACGGGTCCGGGTTCCGGCGCGTCAACCGTTCGATGGAGTTCGCCCTCCACCTCCCGGGCCCGCGCGGACGCACCTTTTCCCCGATGCGCGTGAGGGGTGGTGCGCGTGAGCCTGGAACACGTCAACAACCGAGTACCTCCGGAAAGGAGGACCGCCGTGTTCGTCGCCCTTCGCGACATCCGCTTCGCCAAGGGGCGGTTCGCGCTGATGGGCTCCGTGGTCGCCCTCATCACCCTGCTGGTCGTCCTGCTGTCGGGGCTGACGGCCGGGCTGGCCGACCAGTCCACCTCAGCGGTCACGAGCCTGCCCGCCAGTCACGTCGCCTTCGGCACGTCCGGGGACGGCGATCCCGAGGAGTCCTACGCGGACAGCACCGTCACCGGTGGGCAGCTCGACGCCTGGACCGCCGCCGAGGGCGTGCGGTGGGCCGAGCCGCTCGGCCTCACCCAGAGCCGCCTCGGGTTCGGGGACGGGGAGTCCGCCGCCACGGCACTGTTCGGCGTCGTACCGGACGGCCGACTGGCACCGGAGGGACTCGAAGGGGAAGGCGGGCTGGTGGTGAGCGAGGAGGTCGCCGAGGAGTTCGGGGTCAGCACCGGCGACACCGTCACCGTGGCGGGGTCCGAGCTGGTCGTGGACGCCGTCACCGGCACCCGCCACCACAGCCACACCCCGGCCGTGTGGATCGGGATCGACACCTGGCGGGAACTGGACCCGCGCGTGCGGCACGCCGGGGGCGACGACGCGCCGGTCGCGAACGTGGTCGCCGCCGAAGCGGTGTCGGACGAGGCCGCCGACAACGCCGACGACGCGGCGGGCACCGTCTCGGCAACCCTCGCCGACAGCCGTTCCGCCATCGGCTCGTTCTCCTCGGAGAACGGTTCGCTGGTCGCCATGCAGGGGTTCCTGTACGCGATCTCCGCGCTGGTCATCGGCGCGTTCCTGACCGTGTGGACCATCCAGCGCTCGGGTGACGTGGCCATCCTCAAGGCGCTCGGCGGCTCCACCCGCTACCTGCTGCGCGACGCGCTCGCCCAGGCGCTCGTGGTGCTGGCCGCGGGCGCCGCCGTCGGCGGCGCGGCCGGGGTGGCGCTGGGCGCGGTGGCCGCCGGTTCCCTGCCCTTCAGCCTGGTACCGGCCACCACGCTCGGTCCGGTGGCCGCGCTGGTCGTACTGGGCATGCTCGGCGCGGTCCTGGCCGTGCACCGCGTCACCGCCGTCGATCCGCTGACGGCACTGGGAGGAGTCCGATGAGCCTGGAACTGCGGAACGTGACCCTGACCTACCCCGACGGCGACGGATCGGTGACCGCCCTGGACCGGGTGTCGGTCCGGGTCGGGCCCGGGGAGACCGCCGCCGTGGTCGGCCCCTCCGGTTCGGGCAAGTCGAGCCTGCTGGCGGTGGCCGCCACCCTGGTCCGGCCGGACTCGGGCACGGTGATGGTGGGCGGCACCGACACCCTGGGACTGCGGCCGAGGGAGAGGGCCGAACTGCGCCTGCGCGAGGTGGGCATCGTCTTCCAGCAGCCGAACCTGATCGGCTCGCTCACGGCGGTGGAACAGCTGGTGGTCACCGAGCACATGCGCTCCCGCCCGCTGCGACGGGCGCGGGCCGCGGCGCTGGAGACGCTGGCCGCCGTGGGCCTGTCCGGGAAGGAGCACCGGCGCCCGCACCAGCTGTCGGGCGGCGAACGCCAGCGGGTGAACATCGCCCGCGCCCTGGTGGGACGGCCGAGCGCCCTGCTGGTGGACGAGCCGACGGCCGCCCTGGACCACGAACGCGGCGCCCGGATCATGGACCTGCTCGGTGAGGCCACCCGGGCGTTCCGTGTGGCGACGCTGCTGGTCACGCATGACACCGAGTACCTGGGGTCGGCTGACCGTGTGCTGGAGATGCGCGACGGGAGGCTGGCCACGCCGAGCCCGGCCGGGTAGCGGCCCCGGGTGCGCGGCCCGGAGATGGCCCCATCCGGCCACTCCGGACCGCGCGAACGTCGTCTCCGCTTCCTAGGCTGGAGGGCCACGCCCCCGACCCCCCGGAGACCGCATGCACCTGTCAGCGCTGTTGGACTTCGACGCCGTCCCCCGGGACACCGACGACGCCGTGTCCGCCCTGGTCGACATCACCGCCCCCGAACGCGAGGAGGACACCGAACGCCCGCCCGCGACCCTCCAGGTCGTGCTGGACCGCAGCGGGTCCATGGGCGGAGGACGCCTGGACGGCGCGGTGCGCGCCCTGCTCTCGCTGGTGGAGCGGCTCGCGCCCTCCGACAACTTCGGGCTCGTGTCCTTCAACAGACAGGCCCGCGTCGAGGTGCCCTGCGGACCGCTGGAGGACAAGGCGCGGGTGCGCCGCCTGATCTCCGGACTGCACGCGTCGGGTGGCACCGACCTGTCCAGCGGGCTGATGCGCGGCGTGCAGGAGGCCCGCCGCGCCGGAGCCGACCGGGGCGCCACCCTGCTGCTGATCTCCGACGGGCACGCCAACCAGGGCGTCACCGACCACGACCTGCTCCGACAGGTGGCGGCCGACGCCTACTCCCACGGGGTCACCACCACGACCCTGGGATACGGTCTGGGCTACGACGAGGAACTGCTCGGCGCGGTGGCCGACGGCGGCGCGGGCAGCGCCCTGTTCGCCGAGGACCCCGACACCGCGGGCGGCCTCATCGCCCAAGAGGCCGAGTACCTGCTGGCCAAGACCGCGCAGGCCGTGTCGCTGCGGGTTCCGTCCGGTCCGCTCCTGCGCGCCGTCTCCGTGGTGGGCGAGATGCCCTCCCACCAGCTCGCGGACGGGTCGGTGGTGGTCGAACTGGGCGACTTCCACTCCGGGGAGCGGCGCCGCCTGCTGCTGCGCCTGGAGGTCTTCGGGTTGTCCGCGCCGGGCACCGTCGCCACGCTGGAGGTCACCTACGCCGACCCGGTCACGCTGGCCAGCCGCACCGTGTCCCTGCCCGTCGAACTCGGCGTGGTCGCGGAGGGCGCGGCCGACGAGCGGGCGCCCCGGCCGGAGGTGCGCGCCGAGGAGGTCCTACAGCGGGCGCAGACCGCCAAGAGGAAGGCCAGCGAGGCCATGCGTCGGGGCGACCGCTTCGGCGCCGCGGGCCTGCTGGAGGACGCGCGGGCGGGCCTGGCCGACCACATGCCGCCGGTGGCGCCCGCCGGTGCCGCCGGGTACGGGGCGCGGGCGGCGGCTCCGCCCCCGGAGGTGCTCGCGCAGATGGAGGAACTGCGGTGGATGGCGGGGATGACCCGGACCGGCGACGCCTCCCGGGTCTCCAAGTCGCTGTACGCGAGCCAGTCGGGTTACTCGCGCAAGAGCGGCCGTCAGCGTCCGGGGACCGCGCAGGACGGTGGACACCGGGCCGGGGAGGGCGGAAACCAGGTCGGGGAGGGCGGGAACCGGTCCGGGGACGGTGGACGCGGGGCCCGGGACGGCGAACCCGGTTCCGACCGGGGTTCCCGCGGCTCCGGTCGAGGTGCCCGGGGCGACGACCGCGATCCCGGTCAGGGCTCCGGTCGCGGTGGCCGCAGGCGCCTCATCCGGGGTCAGCAGGCCGACGGCGGACGCCCCACCCCCGACCGGGACGCGCCCCCGCAGGATTCCTGAGGCGGCCCCGTGCGGATCCCGGTTCCGGCCGGGGAAGCCAGCCGGGGGCCGCGACCAGGGCGGCGCCCGACAGGCGGACGCCCCGGGGAGGCGCTGCCTCTCCGGGGCGTCCGGGTGCCGTCGCGCGGGGCGTCTCCCGCGACACGACTAGCGCTCGGCGTCGGCCAGCGCGGTGCGCACCGCGCCCGGGAGCTTCTGCTCCAGGAAGCGGGCCATGTCCTCCTCCTGGTGGAGGATGGCGGTCAGCTTGAGCGCGATCTGCTCCTCGCCGAGCGCGCGGGCGCCCTCGATCAGCGCGCGGTAGGAGGCGATCTCGAAGTGCTCGGCGGCGTAGTCGGAGAGGGCGTTCTTGACCATGGTGTCGCCCGCGGGCCTGTTCGCGATGCCCTGCACCGAACCCATCATCCCGGCCAGAGCGCTCTTGACCTTGGACACGCTGCCGCCCAGGGACTCGATACATCCCTTCACCGTCTCGGCCTGCTCGCGCGTCTCCTCGATGTGCCGCGTGATGCGGGCGTGGACCTCGGGGTCCTTCTCCGCGTCCTTGGCGTGGCTCTCCAGAGTCTCCTCGAGGGACTTCTCCATCGAGTAGGCGTCGTTGAGCCAGTCGATCAGCTGCTCGCGGCTGTTCACACCGTTTCCCTTCGTTCGTCGTGTCACTCGGCCCTGGGCCCGCGACTACCCCCGGGGATTCGGCGACAAACGTCAGGGCACCTGGTATGAGGAGTCGCGCGCGTCGGTGATGGCCATGTGTCCGGGGGCGTGCCCGATGGCGAACTCCGGGGCGGAGGCCGTCACGGCCGCCTGCGGGGTGACCCCGCACGCCCAGAAGACCGGGACCTCGCCGGGGCGCACCTCCACCGCGTCGCCGTAGTCGGGCCGGTCCAGGTCCTCGATGCCCAGCGCGGCGGGGTCGCCCACGTGCACCGGGGCTCCGTGGACCGCCGGGTAGCGCGAGGTGACGCGCACCGCGTCGGCCACCCGGTCGGCGGGGATGGGCCGCATGGACACCACCAGCGGACCGCTGAACCGGCCCGCGGGGCGACACGGCCGGTTGGTGGCGTACATGGCCACGTTGCTGCCCGCCTCGATGTGGCGGACCGGCACACCGGCCTCCAGCAGGGGCGTCTCGAAGGTGAAGCTGCACCCGATGAGGAAGGCCACCAGGTCGTCGCGCCACAGGTCGGTGACGTCGGTGCGCTCCTCGACCATCCTCCCGTCGCGGTAGACCCGGTAGGCGGGCAGGTCCGTGCGCAGGTCGCCGTCGAAGACGGAGGCGCCCACCTGGCCCGGCTCGGTGACGTCCAGGACCGGGCAGGACTTGGGGTTGCGCTGGGCGAACAGCAGGAAGTCGAAGGCCGCCTCGCGGGGCAGCGCGATGAGGTTGGCCTGCGCGTAGCCCGCGCTGTAGCCGGAGGTGGGAACGCGCAGGCCGTCGCGGAACAGCGCGCGGGCCTGGGACGGGGAGAGGTCGGCCGGAGAAGTCAACGGTTCTGCCTTTCGTTCCGGGTGCGGCGGGCGGGGTCGCCACGCGGCGCCGCGGCCCGTTTCCCGGTACGGAACCGGGTCCGCGGTCGTGTCGGGGGCCCGCCGTTCCGGCGGGGCCCGGCCGGTCAGAGGGTGAAGCGCAGGCGGGTTCCGGGGCGCGCCTGGGCGGCCCTGGGCAGGTCCGCCGAACACACGACGGCCACCACCGGGTAACCGCCGGTCACGGGGTGGTCGGCCAGGAACAGCACGGGCTCTCCGCCCGGCGGCACCTGGAGCGACCCCGCGACCATGCCCTCGCTGGGCAGTTCGCCGGAGCGGGCGCGTTCCAGGACGGGACCGGACAGGCGGGCGCCGACCCTGTCGCTGCGCGGGGTGACCTCGTACGCGGACGACAGCAGTGTCCGGACGGCCTCGTCGGTGAACCAGTCCTCGCGCGGACCGAGGACCACCCGCAGGACCTCCTCGGGTCCGCCGACGGGCGGAGCGGGGGCGTGGTCCACGTTCGGGAGGTCCTCGGGCGCGGGACCGACCGGGAGCAGCGTCCCGGGCACGGGCAGGTCGGGTCCCAGTCCGGCCAGGACGTCGGTGCTGCGCGAGCCCAGGACCGGCGGGACGTCCACCCCTCCGCGTACGCCCAGGTAGGAGCGGAGTCCGCGGTCGGGCACGCCCATGGCCAGCTCCGCCCCGTCGGGCAGGTGCAGCACCGTGTTGACGGCGGCGCCCCGTCCGTCCACCCGCAGCGGGGCCTCGGCCCCGGTGACGGCGACGGTCACCGGCCCGCGGGCCCGCACGCGCAGCCCGCCCAGGGTGACCTCCAGGACGGCGGATCCCGGGGGGTTGGCGAGCAGGCGGTTGGCCAGGGCGTAGGAGTCGGCGTCGGCTGCGCCGGAGCGGCCCACGCCCAGGTCGGCGTGGCCGAAGCGGCCCGTGTCCTGGACCGTGGTCATGGGTCCGGCGGCCACGACCTCCAGGGCCGAACGCCCCTTCCCGGAGACCGGAGCGTGCGCCGCGTTCCCCTCGCGCGGTTCCGACTCCGTTCCCCGACCCGCCACCGCGTTCCTTCCCCGTTCCCGTCCCTGAGCCCGTTTCCGTCCCTGTTCCGGCTCCCGTTCCTGCACCTGTTCCCGGGCCGATCCCGTCCGGGCCCGTCCGACACGCGTACTCATGAGGCCTCCGCGTCGGTGAAGCGCACGCGCACACCCGGCCGGAGCAGGCCGGGCGGTTCGCGGTCCAGGTCCCAGATCGGGGCCTCGGTGCGGCCCAGCAGCTGCCACCCCCCGGGAGAACTGCGCGGGTACACCCCCGCGAACTCCCCCGCCAGGGCCACCGAACCGGCGGGCACGCGGGTGCGCGCCTCACCGCGCCGGGGCACGTGCAGGCGCGGGTCGTCGCCGACCATGTAGCCGAACCCGGGCGCGAAGCCGCAGAACGCGACCGTCCAGGTGGCGTTGGTGTGCGCCTCGACCACCCCGCGCCGGGTCAGGCCGGTCAGCTCGGCGACGTCGTCGAGGTCCTCGCCGTCGTAGAACACCGGGATGGTGACGGTGTCTCCGGAGTCCGGCCCGGTCCCGGGGGCCAGCGGCAGCCCGGTGACCGCGGCGGCGACCCCGTCGGGGTCGGTTCCGGGTTCGATCCGCAGCAGCAGCGTGCGGGCGGCCGGGACGACGTCGGTGACCCCGGGGACCGGCCGCACCCGGAGCGCGGCGCGCAGCGCGATCACCTCGGCGAGGTCGGCGACCTCCACGAGAACACCGGTGTCCGCGCACGTCAGGACACGCACGGCGCCTCCTCGGCGGGGACAGGGAGCCCCTTCCTCCCGGCAGGGATCACGCGGTCTCCCCGGTGAACGGCGCGAGGGCGACGCCCTCGGCGCGCAGCCGGTCGGCCACGGCCCGGGCGATGTCCACCGCGCCGGGGCTGTCGCCGTGCACGCACAGGGAGTCGGCCTCGATGACGATCGGGGTGCCGTCGACGGCCTCGACCGGCTCGCCGTGGGCGATGCGCAGGCAGCGCTCGGCGATGGCGGCCGGGTCGTGCAGGACGGCGCCGGGCTCGCGGCGCGAGACCAGCGTGCCCTCCGGGGTGTAGGCGCGGTCGGCGAAGGCCTCGCGGTGGGTGGGCAGCCCGGCCTCCTCGGCCAGGCGCAGGAACCGCGATCCGGGCAGGCCCAGCACGGGCATGGCGGGGTCGAACTCGCGCACCGCGGCGACGACCGCGGCGGCCTGCTTCTCGTGGTGCACGATCGTGTTGTAGAGGGCTCCGTGCGGCTTGACGTAGCGGACGCGGTCCCCGGCCAGGCGGGTGAACGCCGACAGCGCGCCCATCTGGTAGACCACCTCGTCGGTCAGCTCGGCGGGCGGCACGTCGAGGAAGCGGCGGCCGAACCCGGCCAGGTCGCGGTAGCCCACGTGCGCGCCGACGGCCACTCCCCCGGCCGCGGCGTCGAGCGTGGTGCGCCGCAGCACGGACGGGTCACCGGCGTGGAAACCGCAGGCGACGTTGGCGCTGGTGACGATGGACAGCAGGGCCTTGTCGTCGCCGAGCTCCCAGCGGCCGAAGCTCTCGCCGAGGTCGGAGTTGAGGTCGATGCGCAACGTCGGTGCTCCTCGTTCTTTCGTGTTGCCCCTTGCGGGGTTACCTACCCCGCCCGGGTGGCGCTACGGGCGGGGCGGGGGTGGGGGACGGTGGAAGGGCGTGCGCCCGGCGGGCTACTGCCAGAGGTCGGCGATGCCGCCCAGGGAGCCGATGGCCATGTACGCGGTGAGCGCCCAGGCGGCGACGCCGATGACGATCAGCCAGCGCGGGTAGCGGTACCCGCCCAGGAGGTCGCCGGAGCGGCGGGCCGCGACCCACAGCATGATGCCGAGGCCGACCGGCAGGATCACGCCGTTGAGGGCTCCGGCCAGGATCAGCAGCGTGTTCGGGGCCTGCCCGGACAGCAGCAGGATCGCCAGCGAGACGCCGATGAAGACGGTGACCAGGAGGCCCCGGCGCTTCTCCAGCCACGGGTGGAAGGTCGTGACGAAGGAGATCGAGGTGTAGGAGGCACCGATGACGGAGCTGACCGCCGCGGCCCACAGGATCACGCCGAACAGGCGCACGCCGACCTCGCCCGCGGCCTGGCGGAAGGCTTCGGCGGAGGGGTTGGCGGACGCCATGATGTCGGCGCCGCCCGCGACGACGCCGAGGATGGCCAGGAACAGGACCACGCGCATGACGCCGGTGACGATGATGCCGGTCACGGAGGTCTGCGTGATGGCGCGGACGTTCTCGCGTCCGCCCTGGCCCGCCTCGACGAGGCGGTGCACGCCCGCGTAGGTGATGTAGCCGCCGACGGTGCCGCCGATGATGGTGACGGTGGCCAGGAAGACGTCCGCGCCGAACCGCTCGGGCAGGACGGCCTGGCGCAGGGCCTCGCCGACCGGGGGCTGGGACACGAAGGCCACGTAGACGGTCAGCACGATCATGGCCAGACCCAGCACGACCAGGATGCGGTCCAGGGCCATGCCCAGCTTCTTGACGCCCAGGATGACCACGGCCAGTACCGCGGACAGGACGGCGCCGAGCTGGGTGTCGAACCCGATCATGGCGTTCAGGCCCAGGCCGGTGCCCGCGAGGTTGCCGACGTTGAAGATCAGGCCGCCGAAGACGATGAGCGCGGCCAGCAGGTAGCCCGCGCCGGGGAGGACCTTGTTGGCCAGGTCCTGGGCACGCGTGTTGGCGACGCCGATGACCCGCCAGATGTTCAGCTGGACCGCGATGTCGACCAGGATCGAGATGAGGATCGCGACCGCGAAGGTCGCGCCCAGCTCGGCGGTGAACGTGGTGGTCTGGGTGATGAAGCCGGGGCCGATGGCGCTGGTGGCCATGAGGAACATCGCACCGAGCAGGCTGCTGCTGATCGCGATCCGCCCGACACGGGGGCGCACCTTCGGGGGTGCGGGGGGTGTGTCGCCCATGGGTCACTCCAAGGGGTCCGATGTGGGTCGGTGACGCGATAACCGACCGCGCCATCGTTGGATTGTTGAACGATACTTCAATCCAACAAGACGGGTAAAGAGTCGGTATGCAAAAAACCCAGGTCACCTGTGTTGCAGGAGTGTTTCTTCGCCCCACCCTGCCCAGAAGAGTCGTTGGAGGAACCTCCGAAAGGGGTGTCCGAGAACTCTCGGAGACGCCGCACCGGGGACCGCGCCACGGCGCACTGGTCCCATGAACCGACTTCTGTCGGCTCCCCGCTCTCCCGGGAGTGCTCCGCGTCGGTGACAATGAAGTAACAGACGCCAGCCCCCTTAAGGAGCACCTGTGACGGCCACGGACGCCCGCACCGACCGGCCCAGCGGCCGCACGCGCCTCCTCCCTCCGCTGCCGACGCAGGCCGAGCGGGTCGCGGAGCTGCTCCGCGAGTCCCTCATCGACGGCGTGTACCCGCCGGGACAGCGCATGTCGGAGGAGCGGCTGTGCGAGGAACTCGGGGTCTCCCGCAACACCCTGCGCGAGGCGTTCCGGCTGCTGGTACGCGAGCGGCTGCTGGTGCACCAGATGCACCGGGGCGTGTTCGTCGGCCTACCCACCAGCGAGGACGTCCGCGACCTGTTCAAGGTGCGCCGGTCCCTGGAGCTTCCCGCGCTGCGGGGCGCGGTGGACCCGGACGAGGAGGCGGTGCGGCTGGTCGGGGCGGCCGTGGACGAGGGCGAGGCCGCGCGCGGACGCGAGGACTGGTGGCGGATGGGGACGGCGAACATGCGCTTCCACCAGGCCGTGGCCGGGCTGGCCGAGAGCGCGCGGGTGAACGAGTTCATGAGCCAGGTGCTGGCCGAGACCCGGCTGGTGTTCCACGTGATGGACGCGCCCCGCGAGTTCCACGTCCCGTACCTGGACTGGAACCGGAGGATCCACACCCTGCTGGCCTCGGGGAACGCGGACGGTGCGGCGGACGAGCTGACGGCCTACCTGGCGACCTCCGAGAACCAGCTGGTCACCGCGTTCACCGCCATGGAACAGCAGCGGGACTGACACCCGACACACGGGTTTCGAGGTCCGGTTCAGGGAGCGCGGAGGACCACGAATCCTCCGGTTCCGTGGTCCCCGTGCTCTGGTTGTCGGTGTTGAGGTTGAGGTTGAGGTTGCTGGGATCTGACGGTCAGGACGTGTGCTCGCCCCTGCGCGGGAGCGGGGGACGGAAGCCCGCGCGGTCCTCGACGACGCTCTCCACGAGGAGGTCGAGTCGGTCTCGCTGGACGTGTTTCCAGGTGCCGTCGCGGTCCTGGTAGCCCCACGACCAGCCTTCCTTGAGGCCGACGCAGACGTTGCCGAGGTAGGCGGGGCCGACCAGCGCGCGGTCGACGTCGGCCCCGTAGGTCCAGGGGAAGCGCCGCCATTCGATGGTGAAGGGAAGCCCCCGCTGGGTGAGGAAGGCGTCCCGCGCCTCGGTGTACGGGTCGGACTCGGTGTGCACCGTCATTCGTTCTTCCATGCTCCAACGGTGCCTCTCACCAGGTGTATTGCTCCACTCTCTGACCAGTTCTGGAATACGCGGGACAGAGGCATGGAAGGCATTGCACAATCGTTGTTGTGAAACCTCCCAGCTTCCCTGATTCCCTCCGAAGTTCCTTGCAGATGAGCGGCCTGACGCAGGCTGCGCTTTCCGCTCGCTCCCGTGTCTCGCAGGCGTCTTTGTCCAGATATCTATCGGGAAAGACCAATCCGTCACGCAAGGCCGTGGAGGCCCTGGACACCGCTCTGGAGGCGGAGGGCTCTCTGCTCGCCACGTGGAAGGACGGGGTGAAGGATGACCTGCCACCCTTCCTGCGAGACGGCAACCAGCTGGAAGGCGCGGCAGCCCGGATCGACCTGGTTTCCCCCGCGATCATCCCTGGCCTCCTGTGGTGCCCCGCATACGCGGAACTCGTCTACCGTGCGGGTCGAAAGAACTCCGACATCGAACGACTCGCGCGGCTGCGCTCTGAACGGCTGGGACAAATCTCGGCAGAGGTCAGCGCGGTGTTCCCCGTGGCCGGACTGACAGGCGTTCCCGAAGCGGTTCGCACAGCACAGATCGAACACATGCTGTCGCTCCCCAGCCGAGTAGCCTTACACCTGCTTCCTGAGGGGACACTGCTTCTGGGCATTCCTGGCCCATTCACCCTGTTTCGGCTGAGGGATGGGAAAGAGGTTGCGCTCTCTGATCACCTCGAAGGAGACGCGGTGTATGGCGACGCCGTCCTTCCCAGGGTTCGTGAGCTTGTCAGGGATGCACACGCGCTAGCCTTGCCTCCGATGTCCAGTGCCGAAAAGCTTCGGAGGTTGATGCAGTGACGGACCGTTGGGTGAAGTCGTCCTACAGCGCGTCGTCATCGAACTGCGTCGAGACACGACTGTCGGAGCGCGTGGAGCTGCGCGACACGCAGAACCGTGACGCGGCGACCCTCTCCTTCCCCGCAGTCGAATGGACCGCCCTCCTGACCAGCGAAACCACCGCGTAGACGCCGCCAGGCAGGGGGCGAAAGGCTCGCACTGAGAGGCCGCCCTACCTTGAGGCCATGACGAAATACGCGTGGATGTACCGTCTCGGCTTCACCCCCTGGGAGCGCTACGGCGCAGCGGGCGGGACGGCGCAGCTCGGCGCTCTGCTCGACCGCGAGGCGCAGTCACGTTCGAGCGGTCCCGGGCGGGCGCTGGACGTCGGTTGCAGGCGCGGACAGTTCACCCCCGAGCTGGCCCGGCGCGGGTGGGAGGCGGTGGGCGTCGACGTCGTGCCGGAGGCGATCGAGGCCGCCCGCCGCAAGGGCCCGGCGGAGGTCACCTACGTCGTCGGCGACGTGACCGACCTCGAATCCTCCGACCTGGGCGCCTTCGACCTCTTCGTCGACATCGGCTGCTTCCAGGGCCTGGACACGGACCAGCGGACCGCGGAGGGACGGGGAGTGACAGCCCTCGCCGCGCCTGGGGCCACCCTGCTGATGCTCGCCTTCGGCCCGTCGCGGTACCGGCGGCTCGTCGAGGGCGTCGCGCGGGCGGAGATCGAGGCCGCGTTCCCGGGGTGGGGACTCCTCACCGCCGAGGACGCGGAGACCAGCGGCCTGGGGTGGCCGATGAACCAGACCTCGCCGCGGTGGTACCGGTTCCGCCGTACCGCTGGATGAGCCGTACCGCTGGATGACACGAGCCCCGGCGACCGGGTCCCCGACCCGACCGGCGCGGGGTACTCATCACCCCGTTCCGGTGGGGAAACCCCGATGGCGCAGATCCCGGAATGCCATGATGGAAACCTCATGGAACTGAACGGACGCCCCGTCAGCACCGGGGAACTCGCGGGCCTCGCCCTGTACGGCTACGGCCACTTCACCACCATGCTCGTCACCGACCTGCGCGTCCGCGGACTCGACCTGCACATGGAACGCCTGAGCCGCGACTGCCGCACCCTCTTCGGCGTCGAACTCGACATTCTCCGGGTCCGCGAACTCGCCCGGCGCTCCGCGCGCGCCCACCCCTCCCCCTCGGTGGTCCGCGTCACCGTCTTCGACCCCCACATGGACCTGGGCCGACCCTCCGCCCGCCAGCTCCCCCACATCCTCGTCAGCACCCGCCCCGCACCGGCGAACACCTCCCCTCCCCCGGTCCGCCTGGGCACCCGCCTCTTCACCCGCGACACTCCGCAGGTCAAGAGCACGGGCCTGTTCGGAGCGATCCGCCAGCGCCGCGCCGCCCAGCTGGACGGCTACGACGACGCGCTGTTCATGGGCGTGGACGGCCGCGTCTCGGAGGGTCCCACCTGGAACATCGGCTTCCTGGACGGCGGCGGCCTGGTCTGGCCGCAGGCACCCTGCCTGCCGGGGGTGACCACGGCGCTCATCAGCCAGGCCGCCGAGAACCTCGGCGTCCCGGTGTCCACCCGGCCGATCGCCTCGGCGGCGAGCACCCGCACGGCGGGCGCGTTCGTCACCAACGCCACCACGGGC
>NZ_CBDRFA010000052.1:0-58562 GCF_965343085.1 Nocardiopsis synnemataformans
TTCGTGGGTGCGCGGTGGCGTGTGGTCACCACGCGACCGGCAGTTCGTGGACGCCGTAGGTGGACATGCCGTGCCGGAACTTCACGTCCTCCAGCGGGACCGCCAGACGCAGGTCCGGCAGGCGGCGCAGCAGCGTGGGCAGCGCGATCTGGAGTTCCAGGCGGGCCAGCGCCTGGCCCAGGCACTGGTGGATGCCGTAGCCGAAGCCGACGTGCATGCGGGCGTTCCTGCGGTCGATGTCGAAGTCCTCGGCCCGCTCGAAGACGGTCGCGTCGCGGTTGCCGGAGGGCAGGCCCACGATCAGGCCCTCTCCGGCGCGGACGAGCTGTCCGCCGATGGTGATGTCCTCGGTGGCCATGCGCACGACCATGTCCTGGGCGATGGTCAGGTAGCGCAGCAGTTCCTCGACCGTGTTCGCGATCACCTTCGGGTCGTCGGTCTCCCGGAGCCGGGCGGCCTGGTCGGGGTTCTGGAGCAGGGCCAGGGTGCTCAGGGCGATCATGTTGGCCGTGGTCTCGTGCCCGGCGATCAGCAGGATGATGCCGTTCATGGCCACCGCCTCGCGGGTGAGTTCGCCGGTGGCGACCTCCTCGTGCAGCAGACGGCTGATGATGTCGTCCCCCGGCTCCTTCTCCTTGCGCCCCACCAGTTCGAGCAGGTAGCCGAAGAGCGCGCCCTTGGCCGCGGCCTTCTCCCGCTCCGAGGCGGAGGCGTTGTTGACGGTGTCGCTGTGCTCCTGGAAGAAGGCGTGGTCGGAGTAGGGCACCCCGAGCATCACCGAGATCACCAGGGACGGGACGGGCAGCGCGAACTCGTGGACCAGGTCCGCGGACTGCCCCTTGGCGATCATCCGCTCCAGGTAGTCGTCCACGAGCCCCTGGATCTGCTCGCGCTTCTGTTCCACCCGCTTGACCGTGAAGTCCTTGGTGAGCATGCGGCGCAGCCGGGCGTGCTCGGGGTCGTCCATCCTCGGGAAGATGGGGGGCTCGTTCTCGGCGGCCGGGGTCCAGCCCGGAAAGCCCGGGGTGCGGAAGTCCGCGCTGATGCGCTGGTCGCTCAGAACCTGCCGGATGTCCTCGTAGCGGGTCACCGCCCACACCGGTGAGCCGTGCCAGGTCGTGCGCTGGAGCCCCTCGCCCTCGCGCCAGTCGGTGTGTGCCGGAGGCGGGTCGAAGGGGCAGCGCGCCTCGCGCTCGCCGGGGAAGGACGGCAGGTCGGCCGTCTGCTCGTGGGTGGTGGTCTGACTGCTCATGGAGGTCTCCTGTTTCGGTGACGGCACCGCGTCCCGCAGGGGCGGCGTCTTTCGTGCTGGTCAGGTGAGGTGGGTCATGGCGGGTCGGCTGCGGAGGCCGGATGTCGCCCTGGCCGGGCGACCCCGTGCCGCGGTCAGGCGGCGGCCGTGCTGGCGACGGCCGCCTCCCACGCGGTGCCAGTGGCGATGTGCGTCCGCCAGGCACGCAGGGTCTTGGGCGGGGTCCCGATGCCCAGCACCCCGGCCAGGCGGTCCTCCCTGCGGTAGGCCACCAGCAGGCGCCCCTGGGCCGCGTCCTCGTCCAGGACCAGCGCCTGGTCGTGGTCGCGCAGGGATCCGTAGGCCTGGATCTTCATCCGGTACTGGTCGGACCAGAAGTAGGGCACCGGGGCGAACGGCCGCCGTGCGTCCGGGTTGAGCAGGTTGCGGGCCACGGCCATGCCCTGCTCGGCGGCGTGGGTGCGGTGCTCGACGCGCATCGCCGTACCGAAGAGCGGGTTGTGCCAGCGGGCCACGTCCCCGACCCCGTGCACCCCGGGCGCGGCGACGCTGAACTCGTCGCACACCAGCCCGTTGTCGACGGTGAGTCCGCTGCCCTCCAGCCACTCCGTGTTGGGCACCGAACCGATCGCCACCAGTACGTCGTCCGCCCCGATGGTCCTGCCGTCGGTCAGGGCCACACCGGTGACCTCACCGCGGACGCTGAGCACCTCGGCGACCGCGGCTCCCGTGCGCAGATCGACGCCGTGCTCGTGGTGGGCCCGGGTCAGGAACCCTCCGGCCCGCTCGCCCACGGCCAGCGCCAGCGGCACCGGACCCGCCTCCAGCACCGTCACGTCCACACCGAGCCCGCGGGCCACGGCGGCGACCTCGGCGCCCACGAACCCGGCGCCCACGATCACCAGCCGCCTCCCCGGCGCCAGCCGCGCCCTGAGCGCCAGGGCGTCCTCCAGGGTGCGCAGCGTGTGCACCCCGGACACGCCCTCGGTCCCCGGCAGACGGCGGGGGCGCACCCCGGTCGCCACGACCAGATCCCGGTAGGGCAGCCGGGTGCCGTCGGCCAGTTCCACCGTCCGCGCGGCCACATCCAGCCCGGTCGCCCGCACACCCAGGCGCAGGTCCAGGTCCAGCGCCCTGACGTCCTCCTCCGGGCGCAGCGGCAGCCGGTCCGGCTCCCACTCCCCCGTCAGGATCTGCTTGGACAGCGGCGGACGGTCGTAGGGCGGGTGCGCCTCGTCACCGACGAGCGCGACCGCGCCCTCGTGCCCCATCCTGCGCAATGCCTCGGCGGTGGCCAGTCCGCCCGCGGACGCGCCGACGATCACGACCGCCTTCATGACTCCGCCAGGTGGATCGCGGCGGCCGGGCAGACCATGGCCGACTCGCGCACGGCCTCGTGCAGCTCGGGCGCGGGCGTCTCGTCCAGCAGGACGACCATGCCGTCCTCGTCGCGCTGGTCGAAGACCTCGGGCGCGATCAGCACGCACTGCCCCGCGGCGACGCACTTGGGAACGTCGACTTCCACCTTCATCGGTCTCTCCTTCTCTCTTCTCTGTCGGACCGCGCCCGCGTCCCCGAGCCGGAGCCGCCGCGGTGGGTGCGACACCCTCCGCACGGGTCCGCGCGGGAACTTCGGTGCGGACGCGAACGCACGACACTCCCAGCAAGCGATATGGAACTATCACTTAACCTTCACGCAGACGGTAGCACAAGTGATAGTCGCCTATCAATTGCTATCGTGGAGAGGTGAACACTGACGCCTCCGCCCCCAAACGCCTGCGCGCCGACGCCGCGCGCAACTCCGCCAAGATCCTGAGGTCCGCGCGCGAGGTCTACGCCGAGAGCGGCCCCGACGCGCCGTTGGAGGAAATCGCCCGGCGGGCCGGTGTGGGCATCGCGACGCTGTACCGCCGCTTCCCCGACAAGGGCGAGCTCGTCCACGCCGCCCTGGAACAGAGCTTCGTCGAGAAGGTCTCCCCTGTCATCGAGCGGGCCCTGGGAGACGACGACCCGGTCCGGGGACTGGTCACCGTGCTGGAGGCGACGCTGTCCCTGGTACTCCGGGAGCGCAACACCCTGACCGCGGCCCGCAACCTCGACGTCCTGAGCATCGAGGCGGGCTCCCTCCTCTTCGTCCCGCTGGCCGAGCTCACCCGCCGGGGGCAGCGGGCGGGGCTCGTCCGCGCCGACCTCGTGCCCGACGACCTCCCCCGGATCATGACGATGCTCATCAGCGTCCCCCTGACCATGAGCCCCGGGAGCGGAAACTGGCAGCGTTACCTCGCGCTCGTCCTGGACTCCCTGTCCCCCGCGGGCGCCACCGCCCTCCCTCCTCTGGAGTCAGCGTCTTCGGACGCCACCTGACCCGCCGCACCGCCACGGACACCGGACGGCCCGGCGCACGTCAGCGGCCAAGGCCGTCGGCGGGTCCGCACGGTCGCCGGTTCACCAGGTGACGGGGAGCTCGTGGACGCCGTAGACGGCGGCGTCGTGTTTGAAGGGGACCCGGTCCAGGTCGGTGGCGAGCGTGAGGGCGGGCAGGCGCTTGGCGAGGGTCTCGTAGACGACCTGGAGTTCCATGCGGGCCAGGGGCTGGCCCAGGCACTGGTGCACGCCGAAGCCGAAGGCCACGTGGCGGCGCGCGTCGCGCCGGAGGTCGAGCCGGTCCGGGTCCCCGAAGACGTCCGGGTCGCGGTTGCCGGTGTTGTTGGCCATGATCAGGCCCTCGCCGGCCCGGACGGTGTAGTCGGCGGTCACGATGTCCTCGACCGCCACGCGGCGCCGTCCGTCGTGGATGATGCTCAGGTAGCGCAACAGCTCCTCCACCGCCGAGGCGACGACCTTCGGGTCCTCGGTGTCGCGCAGCAGGGCGAACTGGTCGGGGTGCTCCAGCAGGGCCAGGGTGCCCAGGGCGATCATGTTCGCCGTGGTCTCGTGCCCCGCGGTCAGCAGCAGCACACCGGTCCGGGCCGCCTCGGTCCGGGTCAGCTCACCGGCCCTGATCCGTTCGGTCAGTCCGGACAGCAGGTCCTCGCCAGGGGCGTCGAGTTTGTCGCCGACCAGGCGGTCCAGGTAGTCGGTCAGCCGCCCCATGGCCGCCATCCGCTCCTCGGGCGCGGTGTCCCGGCTGACGAGCAGCCTGCTGTTGTCCTGGAAGAAGTCGTGGTCGGCGTAGGGCACCCCGAGCAGGTCGCAGATGACCAGCGACGGCACGGGCAGGGCGAACCGCTCGACCAGGTCGACGGGCTTCGGGCCCGCGAGCATGGCGTCGACCAGCCCGTCCACGATCCTCTGCACGGACGGGCGCATGGCCTCGATCCGCCTGATCGCGAACGGCGCGGTCACCATCCGCCGCAGCCGCGCGTGCTCGGGATCGTCCATGACGACGAAGCCGGGGCTCGCGTCGTCGGGGGGAAGCGGCGCCGGGGCCGGGTAGCCGGGACGGCGGATGTCGGCGCTGACCCTGGGATCGGCCAGCAGCGCCCGCTGGTCGGCGTACCGGGTCACCAGCCACGGGGTGCTGCCGTCCCACAGCCGGACCCTGGCCAGCGGCCCCTGCCTGCGCATGGCGGTCATGTCGGCGGGTGGATCGAACGGGCAACCCGCCGACCTCGCCATCGGGAACTCCGGGATCTCGGTGGTCTCCATTGTTCTGGGTCACTCCCTTCACGTGTACTTCTCACGGTCGTCAGAGCGGTGTCGCGGTCCGGCACCGTGCCGGGTGCGGGCGGGGTGTCTACGCCTGGCCCGTGACCGGGGCCAGCCACAGCCCGACGACCGCGTCGACCAGGCTGGTTCCGGTCTCCTCCCAACTCGCTTCGAGGGTGGGCGTGCCGTTGGCGAGCGCGCGTTCGCGCTCGACGCACATGTGCACCATCAGGTGGCGCGCCATGATCCAGCGCTGGGCGCGCACGTTGGCGGGCAGGTCGGGAAGGCACCGGTTCAGGCCCTCCAGGAGCAGCCTGAGCGAAGGAGACGTGAAGGACTCCTCGACCGTGATCTCGTGGAGCGCCGGGTCGGTCATGACCTGGGCGGAGAAACGCGCGTACCAGGTCGGGGAGTCCAGTGCCGCCAGGTGCTCGGTGACCGGGCGCACCAGGCAGGCGACCCAGTCGCGCACGTCCTCGGAGCCGATGGCCCCGGCCAGCAGCTCCACGCGCACCTGCTCGATCCGCTCGGTGTGCCTGCGCGCGATCGCCCGCACCAGTTCGGCCTTGGAGCCGAAGTGGTAGCTGACCGCGGCGCTGTTGCTCTGCCCCGCGGCCTCACTGATCTGGCGGTTGGAGACCACGGACATCCCGCGTTCGGCGAACAGCCGTTCCGCGGTGTCCAGGATCGCCTCCCGTGTCGCGCTGCCCCGCTCGGGCCTCGTCGTCCTGTCCGCCATCGTCGGCTCCCCTCCCGCTCCGCGCATGGACACGCCATGACCGGAACCGGTTCGTTCTCACACGTTCGGTTCTCCCCGGCACGCACCGTGACCGTACGAGGAGTCAACCCCATCACTGCACTCAAGTCAATCATGTGTTTTAATCCGTTAAATCAAGTGTTTGAGTTCGCCTAGGCTCGTTCCCCCACGACCACGTGACGGAGGAACCCTTCATGCCCCAGGCCCTCGCCGTGTCCACCGACACGGCAGCCTCTCCCGACAAACGAAGCAGTGCCCTCGTAGCTGTGCTGGCCTTCGCGGGGATCGTGGTCTCGCTGATGCAGACCCTGGTGATTCCCTTGGTCCCGGCCCTGCCCGAACTCCTGAACACGACCGCCGCGGACGCCACGTGGGCGGTGACCGCCACCCTGCTCACGGCGGCCATCGCCACTCCCGTGGTGGGACGACTCGGCGACATGTACGGCAAGCGGCGGATGCTGCTGGCCAGCCTGGGCCTGCTGGTGGCCGGGTCGGCCGTCGTCGGCCTGTCCGACTCCCTGGCCCCGGCGATCGTCGGGCGAGCGCTCCAAGGCCTCTCCGCCGGGGTCATCCCGCTGGGGATCAGCATCATGCGCGACGAACTGCCCTCCGACCGGCTCGGCTCGGCGACCGCCACCATGAGCTCCTCGCTGGGCGTCGGTGCCGCTCTGGGGCTGCCCACGGCCGCCCTGATCGCCGACCACGCGGACTGGCACGTGCTGTTCTGGACGGCGGCGGTCCTGGGAGCCGTCGCGTCCGTGCTCGTGCTGGTTTTCGTTCCCGAATCCCGGGTGCGCACGGGGGGCCGCTTCGACCTGGTCGGCGCCCTCGGGGTGTCGGTCGCACTGACCTGCCTGCTGCTGGCGATCTCCAAGGGCGCCGACTGGGGGTGGAGCAGCCCCCTCACCCTCGGGCTGCTCGCCGCGACGGTCGCCGTGCTGCTGCTGTGGGGCTGGTGGGAGCTGCGCACCCGGCAGCCGCTGGTGGACCTGCGCACCGCGGCGCGCCGTCAGGTGCTGTTCACCAACCTCGCCTCCCTAATGTTCGGCTTCTCCATGTTCGCGATGACACTGGTGCTCCCCCAGCTGCTCCAGCTCCCGGAGGCCACCGGTTACGGGCTGGGGCATCCGATGCTGGTCGTGGGCCTGGTCATGGCGCCGCAGGGCCTGGTGATGATGGCCGTGGCACCGGTGTCGGCACGCATCTCCCGCGCCCGGGGCGCGAAGGTGACGCTGATGCTCGGCGCCGTCGTGGTCGCGGCCGGGTACTGCCTCGGCATCGTGCTGATGTCCGCCGTCTGGCAGCTCGTGCTGGTCTCCTGCGTCATCGGCGCCGGTGTGGGATTCGCCTACGGCGCCATGCCAGCCCTGGTCATGGACGCGGTACCGGTCTCGGAGACCGCCGCGGCCAACAGCCTCAACACCCTCATGCGCGCCATCGGCACCTCGGTCTCCAGCGCCGTCGCGGGCGTCGTCCTGGCCCACATGACCATCGCCTTCGACGCCGCCGCGCTTCCCTCACAGGAGGGCTTCCGCGTGGTCCTGGCCGTCGGAGCCGGGGCCGCGCTCCTCGCCCTGGCCCTGGCCGCGTTCCTCCCCGGACGACGTCCGTCCGCCGCGTCCGCGACCCGCTGACGCCCCGGCCGCCCCGGCCGCCCCGGCCGCCCGCACCAGCGGTACACCGCAGGCTCGGCGGAGCACCCCCCAGCAGTACCGACCACGCTCCCACACACGAAGAAGGAAGAAGGAGACCATGTCGAGTTCCGAAGACGCGGACCAGATGCTGAGGTACCCCAGCTCCCACAGCGAGGCGCTGGAGCCGCCGACGGAGTGGGCGCGCCTGCGCGGACAGTGCCCGGTCACGAAGGTGGTGCTGCCCAGCGGGGACCAGGCGTCGCTGGTCACGCGCTACGCCGACGTCAAGGAGGTCCTGTCCGACTCACGGTTCACCCGGCAGATGGACGCCGACGACGCCGCGCGGATCGCGGACAGCGACTCGGGCGGCGTCTTCTCCGGCGAGCTCGCGACGGCGATCCCGCCCTCGGGAGAGCCGCACCAGCGGTGGCGACGCATGATCAGCAAGTGGTTCACCGCCAAGCGCATGAACGTGCTGCGGCCCAGGATGGAGGCGATGGCCGACCGGCTCATCGATGACATGCTGGCCGACGGGCACCCGGCGGACCTCAAAGCGTGCCTGGGGTTCCCACTGCCGGTGTGGGTGATCTGCGACATGCTCGGAGTGCCCGAGACTGATCGGGACCGCTTCGCGTACTGGTCAGACACCCTGCTCAACCTCACCCGGTACACCCAGGACGAGCTCAGCGCCTCACAGGCCGAGTTCGTCGCGTATATGAGCGGCCACGTCGCCGCCAAACGCGAGGAGCCGGGTGAGGACCTGCTCAGCGAGCTCATCACGGCCACCGACTCCGAGGGCGAGAGGCTGCCGGACATGACGCTGGTGGCTACCGGGCAGGCCCTGCTGGTCGCCGGGCACGAGACCACGGCGAACATGATCGTCAAGATGGTCGCGATGCTGCTGGACGACCGGAGCCGCTGGGAGCGGCTGCTGACGGACCGGTCCCTGGTCCGCTCCGCCGTCGAGGAGTCGCTGCGCTTCGACGCCAACTCCGGCTTCGGCGTGCCGCGCTACGTCGGCGAGGAGACCGAGTTGTCCGGCATCACGCTCGCGCGCGGCACCACCCTGGTGTGCAGCATGGCCTCGGCCAACCGCGACGAGAGCGCGTTCGAGCGGGCCGATGAGATGGACCTGGGCCGCGTCCCCAACCCCCACGTGTCCTTCGGCGCCGGATCCCACTCGTGCCTGGGGCAGATGCTGGCCCGCACGGAGCTACAGACCGTACTTGACGTGCTGCTGCGTAGGATCCCCACCCTCGAACTCGCCGTCCCCGTGGAGGAACTGAGCCGCGTCGACGGCCTCGTCGTGGGCGGGCTGCGCGAACTCCCGGTGCGGTGGTGACCATGACCGCTCCCGTCCCACGGAGCACACCGACCCGTGTCGGGCGCGCCCCGGCGCTGGCGATGTCCGAAAGGAATACGCGATGGAACTGACGAGGGTTCATCCCGAACTGCGGCGTGCGGTGCGGCGTGTTCCAGTGCTGCCGCTGCACCGGCCGTGGGTGCGCCGCCTGCTGAGAACAGCACAGCGGCGCCTGGGCAAGGACGCGGTGGTTGACGGAGTCCGGTTCCAGGACCTCGCCGCGGAGGGCACCACCGTGCGTGTCTACAGGCCCGAGTCCGGCGCGTCCGGTGCCGGGCTCCTGTGGATCCACGGTGGAGGACTGGTCATCGGCAACCCCTCCCAGGACGACCGCTTCTGTTCCGAGACGGCACGCGATCTGGGCGTGGTCGTGGTCTCGGTGGACTACCGCCTGGCGCCGGAGGAGCCGTTCCCGGCCGCGATCAACGACTGCACCGCGGCCTGGGACTGGTTCCAGCGCTCGGCCGCAGAACTCGGCGTGGACCGGACGCGGATCGCGGTCGGGGGCCAGAGCGCGGGCGGCGGCCTGGCCGCCTGCCTGGTCCACCGGCTCCACGACAGGGGCGGGGTCCAGCCCTGCGCGCAACTGCTGGCCTGTCCGATGCTCGACGACCGGACCGCGGCCCGCAGGGAACTCGACGGGGTACGGCACTGGGCCTGGAACAACACCCAGAACCGGTTCGGCTGGCACGCCTACCTAGGACGGGAGCCGGGAGGCCAGGCGGAGCCCTATGCGGTGGGTGCCCGGCGTGAGGACCTGCGTGGTTTGCCCCCAGCCTGGATCGGGGTGGGCGACATCGACCTGTTCTTCGAGGAGGGCACCGACTACGCGCGCCGCCTGTGCGAAGCCGGGGTCGCCTGCGAACTGGAGATCGTGCCCGAAGCGCCGCACGGGTTCGAGGCGTGGGCGCCCGACGCGCCCGTGGCCGAGGACTTCGTCCGGCGGAGCCGGGAATGGCTCGCGCGAGCCGTCGCTTCCGGGGACGACTAGGGTGTCACGCTGCCGGTCGGGACGGCCGGGCCACCAGGCCTGGTCGCCCCGACCGGAGGCACGGCGCCCCGGCCGCGGCTCCACCGGCGGGAAGGATGGCTATGCCCCTTCCACCGTGTGCGGGTGCCGGTAAGGCGGGCTCCGGGAATTACCCGTCCGCTCGTGAAAGCAGTTCGGCGATATCGGCGCGCACCGTCTCGGGTTCCCGATCGGGATCGGGAACTCCGGTGTCCCGCGCTCCGCTGAGCGCCCCGGGTGTGTCCGCGCTGAGACCGGCGAACACACCGTCCCAGTCCGAGGGCGCGGCGCCCTCGGCCGCGAACAGCTCGAAGGTCCTGCCCACCGCGGTGTCGGTGAGCAGACTGCGCACGAGCACTTCGGCGAGCTGCGCCCGTCCGATGCCGCCGTCTCCGGTGTCGCCCTGTTCGAGCACGAGCCGGTCGTCACCGGGCGAGGTGTGGTCGAACCATCCGGGACGGACGATCGTGTATGGTGCCCCGCTGGCGCGGACCAGCAGTTCCGAGCGGCGCTTCCATCCCACCAGGTCGGCGTAGGCTCCCTCGGCGCGGGTCACGTAGATCGAGGTCATCAGGGCGATCCGTGGCCTGCGGCCGCCGAGGGCACGCAGCACGTTGCGCACTCCCCCGTAGTCGACCCGTTCGGCGGTCCCGCCCCGGTCGGACCCGTGGGTGAAGATCACGCCGTCGACGCCCTCGACGACGGAGCCGAGGGTGTCTGGACGTTCCAGGTCACCCTCCACAAGCTCGACCTCCGGCAGAAGGCTCCGACCCCGGCGCTGGTCTCGCACGAGAGCGCGCACACCGAGTCCGTGCCGTTGAAGCGTGGTGACCACGTGCCGTCCGATGCTGCCCGTAGCGCCGACCACCAGGACGTGGGTGGGATGTTCGCTCATGGTTCTTCCTGTCCTTTCACTTCCTGGGTCCGAGGAGTCGTTCTTCAAAGGGCGGGCACCCCGGTCCCCGGTCCCCGGTCCCCGGTCCTCGAATCCGGAGTACCGCAGCGGGATACCGGTCAGCGCTGGCGCTGGTGTTCCCGCTCCAAGGCGGCGGACGCTGACGCGCCCTCGTGCGCGGCCATGTCGAGCAGCACCATCGCGTCGTACTCCGGGGTGCCCGGCGCGGCGTAGTAGGTCACCAACCGGTGGCCGGGACTCTCCTCCAGTTGCATGGACTGGTAGTCCAGGCTCAGGTCGCCCACGTCGGGGTGGTGGAAGACCTTCTTGCCGTGGGAGTGGCCCCTGACCTCGTAGCGCTCCCACAGGCGTGCGAAGTCGGGGCTCTTGAGCAGGAGTTCACCGACGAGCTGGGTCAGGTCGGGGGCGTCGGGGTCGGTCCCTGCCAGGGTGCGCAGACGGGCCACGCAGCCGCGGACCTGGTTGTGCCAGTCGTCGAAGAGCTCGCGGGCCCGCGGATGCAGGAACACGTAACGCGCGATGTTGCGCTGCTTGGCGGGCCAGTCCTCCAGACCGGTGAGCAGGCGCAGTCCGCCGGGTGTGCAGGCGAGCACGTCGGTGGTGCGGCTGAGCACGTGCGCGGGGAAGGGGCGCAGGCTCTCCAGCAGCACTTTGGTGCCCGGGCGCACGGTCCGGCTGGGCGCCTTGGGCGGTTCGGGTGCGTGGCGGGCGGCTCGCGCGGCCAGCTCGCGCAGGTGTTCGTGCTCTGCCTCGTCCAGGAGTAGAGCCCTGGCAAGAGCGTCGACGACAGGAGGGCTGGGCCGGGTCTCCCTGCCGCGTTCCAGACGTGTGTAGTAGTCGATGCTCATCCCCGCCAGGGTGGCCAGCTCCTCCCTGCGCAATCCGGGCGTGCGCCTCAGGCCCGTCCCAACAGTGAGGCCGACCTCGGCCGGGGTGACCTGGGTGCGGCGGGCGCGCAGGAACCGTCCCAGCTCGGTCGCGCTGCCTCCGGTGCTCTGCTCACGTGCCATGTCTTTCAGTCTGGCACCCCGATGACCTGCGGAACAGGTGTGTGGGAGGCCCTGTCACACCCCTGAACGCCGGGCCCCTGCACAGCGCGGTCTGCCACATCGCGGGAAAGCACAGCAAGCTGGATATCGCACCCACCGCCTTTCCAGGAGACCTCTCCGTGCCCATCTCCGTGCGTCCGCTCCACAGACCACCGCGACCGCCGCTGGCAGGACCGGCGTGCCCGCGACGACAGGAAGGCACTCCTATGACGACATGGACCGACGACGAACTCACCAGAATCACCACGGCCGAGAAACTGCGGCTCACACCCCTACGTGGCGACGGCAGACCGGACAGCCGCGGACGGGTCTGGGTCGTGCGTGACGGCGACGACCTCTACGTCCGCTCGGTGAGCGGTCGCCTCTCCGACTGGTACCGCAGCACCCGTGTGCGCCCCAAGGGACGCGTCCGGGTCGGCCGGGTCGCCAGGAACGTGGTCTTCGTCGACGCCGACCCCGGCCTCAACGACCGGATCGACGCCGCCTACCGCGCCAAGTACGGCCACTACGCCACCCCCCTCCTCAAAGCCATCACCAGTCCCGAAGCCGCCGCGACGACCCTTCGTCTCGTGCCGCGCCCAGCGTGCAACCGCGCCACGGCCCGACAGACCCTCCGGGGCTGTTGAGAACCGCATCCGACCACGACATCCGTCTTCCAAGGAGAACCGTGTTCACCGTCAACGCCTACGCCGCCACGTCCGCGACCGCGCCGCTCGCCCCGACCACCGTCGAGCGCCGCGAGGTCGGCCCGCACGACGTCCTCATCGAGATCGCCTACGCCGGCATCTGCCACTCCGACATCCACCACGCCCGCAGCGAATGGGGCCCGCAGGCCTACCCCGTGGTCCCCGGACACGAGATCGCCGGGATCGTCACCCGGGTCGGCTCAGAGGTCACCCGGTTCTCCGTCGGCGACCGGGCCGGGGTCGGCTGCCTGGTCGACTCCTGCCGCGAGTGCGACCACTGCCGCGGCGGCCAGGAGCAGTACTGCGCCAAAGGGGTCCTCACCTTCGGCTCCGTCGACGGGGACGGCCAGCCCACCCAGGGCGGCTACTCCACCCACATCGTCGTGACCGAGGACTTCGTCCTGAGCATCCCCGAGGGCATCGACCTGGCCGCGGCCGCGCCACTGCTGTGCGCCGGGATCACCACCTTCTCACCGCTGCGCCGCTGGAACGCGGGTCCGGGCGCCAGGGTGGCGGTCGTCGGCTTCGGCGGACTCGGCCACATGGCCGTCAAGTTCGCCCACGCCATGGGTGCGGAGGTCACCGTCCTGTCGCAGTCGCTGAGGAAGCAGGACGACGGCCTGCGTCTGGGCGCGGACCGCTACTACGCCACCGGCGACCCGACCACCTTCGCCGAACTCGCCGGTTCCTTCGACCTCATCATCAACACGGTCAGCGCCAAGCTCGACCTGGACGCCTATCTGGGGCTGCTGGCCGCCGAAGGCACGATGGTCAACGTCGGCGCCCCCGCCGAGCCCCTGTCGCTCAACGTGTTCTCCCTGCTCACCCAGGGCCGGTCCTACGCCGGTTCCCTCATCGGGGGTCTGGTCGAGACCCAGGAGATGCTTGACTTCAGCGCCGAGCACGGCATCAACGCGGAGATCGAAATCATCCCCGCCAGCGCGATCAACGAGGCCTACGAGCGGGTCCTGGCCTCCGACGTGCGCTACCGCTTCGTCATCGACACCGCCACGCTCGCCTGAGCCCGGCCCGTCCCCGACGGTGTTCGGCTCGACTCCTGCCCGTGAGCCCATGCGACAAGGACGGTGTGGGGCCCGGCCTCCGCACCGCCCCGCCGCACAGCATCGAGGCCCGCGATCCCGCCGTGTGGCGGCACGCACCCGCCACACGGCGCTGTCCTCGGCGGCCCGCGCACCAGCACACTGAAGGCGTACGGCTCACCACGCCCACCGACAGAAGGCACACATGTCCACTCCTGCCCGCCCGCGCTTCGACCCCGAACTGGCCGCGTTCCTCTCCATGATCAGCGCGCAGGTGCCGTCCTCGATCACCCCCGAGATGGTTCCGGGCATGCGTGCGCAGCGCCCCCCGGAGACGGACACGGACCTGACCCTGGACGGTGCCTACACCGTGGTCGAGCACCACGCACCGGGCCATGAGGGAGCCGACATCCCTCTGATCGTGTGCCGCCCCACTGCCGCCGCCGGCCCCGTGGGGGCCTTGTACTGGGCGCACGGCGGCGGCATGATCTTCGGCAGCCACAGGGGCCCGGGGCTCCTTCAGGTGCTGGAGCTCACACGCGAGCTCGGCCTGGCCCTGGTCTCGGTCGGCTACCGGCTCGCACCCGAACACCCCCATCCCACCCCCGTCGAGGACTGCTACGCGGGCCTGACCTGGATCACCGAGAACGCCGTGGAACTGGGCATCGACACCGGGAAGCTGGTCCTGGGCGGTGAGAGCGCGGGCGGCGGGCTGGCCGCCGCCACCGCCCTGCTCGCCCGCGACCGCGGCGGCCCCGCCCTCCAGGGACAACTGCTCCTGTGCCCCATGCTCGACGACCGCAACGACTCGGTCTCGGCCCGCCAGATGGCCGGGGTGGGCGTGTGGGACCGCACCTCCAACGCCACCGGCTGGAACGCCCTGCTCGGCCAGGCCGCGGGCGGCCCCGACGTCTCCCCCTACGCCGCACCCGCCCGCGCCACCGACCTGTCCGGCCTACCCCCCGCCTTCCTGGACGTGGGCTCCGCCGAGACCTTCCGCGACGAGGTCGTCGACTACGCCTCCCGCATCTGGCAGGCGGGCGGATCAGCCGAACTCCACGTGTGGCCCGGCGGCTTCCACGGCTTCGACATCCTGGCCCCCCAGGCCGCCCTCAGCCGCAACGCCAACGCCCCGCGCCTGCCCTGGCTGCGCCGCATCGTCCAGGCCTGAACCCGGGCACCGCGTCGGCTGAGCGAACGGCATCGAGCACACCCACCGCCCGGTTCGCGAGCGTGCGTCCCGGACTTGGAGGCCGTGGACCCGGCCGCGGACACCTCCAACCGAACGAACGGAGCTTGTCATGTCCATCCTCGCCCGTCCGACGGTGGCCGCCCTGGTCGCGCGAGCGATGCAGGCGGCCACAGCCGTGGCAGGGGGTCGCTACGCCGCGGCCAACCTGCTCAACCGTTACCCGGAGTACCCCCGCAGGACGCTCGAACTCACCATCCCGGCCTCGGTCGCCCCCGCCCGCGCCGTCGTCTACCTGCCCGGGTCCGGGGAGACGACTCCGCCGGTCTACGTCAACTTCCACGGCGGCGGCTACGTCATGGCACAGACCGAACTGGACGATCCCCTGTGCCGCTGCCTCGCCGCGGAGGCCGGTGTGGCCGTGGTGAACGTGGACTACGCCGTGGCTCCCCAGCACCGGTTCCCCGCACCGCCTCGGCAGGCGTACGAGGTCGTGCGGTGGGTCGCCGAGCACGGCGCCGACCACGGCTGGGACGGCGGCCGGCTCGTGGTGGGCGGCCAGAGCGCCGGGGGCGCTCTCGCCGCGGCGGTGGCCCGTCAGGCCCTGGAGGAGTCCAGGCCCTCCATCGCGCTTCAGGTCCTGCACTACCCTCCACTGGACCTGGCGACCAACGCCAGGGACAAGCGCTCGGTCACCGACAGGCCGATGCTGCGCCCCTGGATGGCGGATGTCTTCGACTCCTCCTACGTACCGGACACCGGCAAGCGCGGCGACCCCCTGGTCTCCCCCGCCCACCCCTCGGACAACGCGGACCTCACCGGCATCGCCCCGGCGCTCGTCATCACCGCCGAGAAGGACCTTCTCCGGTCCGAGGGCGACCGTTACGCCGAGCGGCTCCGCCGGGTCGGCTCCCTGGTCGACCACCACGTCGTCCCCGGAGCCGACCACGGCTACGACCAGAACGACGCCGAGACGGCGCGGGACGTCTACGCCCTGATCGCACAGCGGGTACGCCAGGCCACGGACCCCGGTTCCGCGCCGAGCAGCTAGCGAAGGCGCGCGGGCCGTACCGCACCGGCGTCCGGCCCGTGCAGGACACAGACGAGCCCCCGCCGGGCGAGCGCTCGGACGGGGTCAGCGGGTGGCCGGGGACTGTTCGGTGGGCAGATCCTCCTGGCTCGCGGCCCACGAGGCCAGCAGCTTGAGGCCGTCGGCCGCCGGGGAGTCGGCGGGCGCGGTGTAGACGTTGATCTGGAGCCCGGGTTCGGAGGGGAGTTCCATCGCCTCGAAGTCGAGGTCGAGCTGGCCGACGGCCGGGTGGCGCAGCCGCTTGTTCCCGGAGCGGTGGAAGCGCACGTCCTGGGAGGCCCACCGCTGCCGGAACAGCTCGCTTTGGGTCGAGAGCTCACCGACCAGCGCGATGAGCGCCTTGTCGTGCGGGTTGCGGCCCGCCTCCAGGCGCAGCATCGCGGCCGCGTCGTTGGCGATCTGGTCGTAGTCGACGAAGAACTCCGTGGCCGCCTCGGTGTGGAGGTAGACGAACCGTGTGGTGTTCGCCGGGCGTCGCGGGTCGGCGAGCACCGGGGAGTACAGGGCGCGGGCGAGCTGGTTCATGGCCAGCACGTCGTGGCGGCCGTTGCGGATCCAGGCCGGGGCGTCGGTGATCGCGTCGAGGACCTGTTGCAGCACCGGTCGGACGGTCGCCGGGGCGCTGCGCTCGCGGCGGCTGCTGCGCGTCCCCGACTCACGGGCCAGCGCGAACAGGTGGTCGCGCTCGGCCTCGTCCAGCTTCAGCGCCGAGGCCAAGGCGTCGAGCACGCTCTCGGAGACCCCGGCCAGGCTGCCCCGCTCCATGCGCACGTAGTAGTCCACCGAGACGCCCGCGAGCATCGCCACCTCCTCGCGGCGCAGCCCCTTGACGCGGCGGTTGCCGCCGTACGCCGGAAGGCCTGCCTGGTCCGGGGTGATGCGCGCCCGCCGCGAACTCAGGAATTCACGGATTTCGCTGCGCAGGTCCATCGTTCCCATGCCTCCACGGTAGGCGCGCTCCGCGCGAAATGGGAGGTACTGCCGTTACCCCGAACGGGCGTGACTCCCCCAGCCCGCGGATCCGGTGTGAACTGGAGCCATGCCAGGGCCGCACCCCGACCGGTGCGGGAACCAAGCACCGCGAACGTTTTCGGGACCCGCCGCCGGGATCCGCGCCCGGTGCGGGGGCACCGCGGGTACTGGGGGGCACTGCGGGTACCCGGTTCACCAGACACTCCCCCCGCTGGCCGGGCCCTGCCTAGCGTGGGGGACGTGAGCGTTCCGGGCGTCACCCGAACAACGGCGCGGGAACACCGGTCCTCGGAACTGGTGTCTTCGCCGGGACAGACCGTCTCGGCCGTCGAGGAGGCTCTGTCGACGCCCTGGACACCGGTGTGCGCGGCGGCACCGAACCCGCCGACAGCACCCGCGAGAAGTCGGGCACCAAGATCCCGAAGCCTGAGGAGGCACCACATGCACACGCGTACACTCGGCCGGGGCCTGGAGGTCTCCGCCGTCGGTCTGGGCTGCATGGGCATGTCACAGAGCTACGGCCCCAACCCCGGTGACCGCGACGAGATGATCGACGTGATCCGGTACGCCGTCCGGGAGGAGGGCGTCACCTTCCTCGACACCGCCGAGGTCTACGGGCCCTACGTCAACGAGGAGCTCGTCGGCGAGGCACTGGCACCGCTACGCGACGAGGTCGTGGTCGCCACCAAGTTCGGCTGGAACATCCAGGACGGCAGGATGGCCGGGACCGACTCCCGGCCCGAGCAGATCAGGCGGGTCGCGGACGCGTCGCTGCGGCGCCTTGGTGTCGAGGCTATCGACCTCTTCTACCAGCACCGCGTCGATCCCGACGTGCCGATCGAGGACGTCGCGGGAGCGGTCGGTGAGCTCGTCAAGGCGGGCAAGGTACGCCACTTCGGGCTGTCCGAGGCGGGCGCCGGGACGATCCGGCGTGCCCACGCCGTCCACCCCGTCACCGCGGTGCAGAGCGAGTACTCGCTGTGGACCCGCGATCCCGAGCCCGAGGTACTGCCGACCTGCGGCGAGCTCGGTATCGGGTTCGTCCCCTTCAGCCCGCTCGGCAAGGGCTTCCTGACCGGCACCGTGAGCGCCTCGACCGAGTTCGCCGCCGGTGACATCCGCTCCACCATCCCGCGCTTCGCCGCCGACAACATCGACGCCAACGAGGCCCTGGTGGGGCACGTCAGCGCCCTCGCCGAGTCCAAGGGGGCGACGCCGGGGCAGGTCGCGCTCGCCTGGCTGCTCGCCCAGCAGCCGTGGATCGTGCCGATTCCCGGCACGCGCCGCCGCGGCCGGGTCGAGGAGAACGCCGGCGCCACCCGGGTGGCGCTCTCGGCCGACGAGGTCGCCGACCTGGACGCGCTCGCCGCGCGGGTGGGCGTCCAGGGAGACCGGTACAACGCCGCGGGAATGGCAATGGTTGGTCTCTGACAGGCGTGTGGGAGCGGACGCGCCCTGGGACCGGCTACTGGTGCCCTCAGTGGCGGGACGGGACGTCGTCGGTCAGAAGCACCGCGTCCCGGGTCGGCGACGTCGGCTCCCCGGCCTCTGTCCCCGTGTCCTCCGGGAGCCACCTCACCAGATCGAGGCCACCGACTCGGCCGCCAGCCACACACCGTCGACCTCAGCGAAGCGGATCCGCAACCGGAGCCGCCAGGTCCCGTGCGCGCCCCAGATGGTCGCCTCGGTCCGGGTACGGGCCAGGAGCACCGGTGCCCCGCCCGAGAGGTCGACCGCGACGTCGACGTTCTCCACCCTGTGGTACGCCATCTCGCCGGTCCGGACCTGGTCCAGCCACTCCGCCTTCGTCTGGCGGTAGCCGGTCATGTGGGTGAGGGTGAAGCCGTCGGCCAGCAGCGCGCCGAGGGCCTCGCCGTCCCCCCGGACCATCGCGTCCTCCTGGGCGGCGAAGTTGGAGCGGACGACCGACTCCGTCTGCGCGGGCCGTGTCACGCGAGGTAGTCCTCGTCGGAGACGTGCTCGAGCCAGGTGGTGGTCGCGGCCGGGTCGTCGGCGTTGTCGAGCATCGCCAGGTGCTCCATGAAGGAGTCGGCGGAGGCGCCGTGCCAGTGCTCCTCGCCGGGCGGGCAGTAGAGGGTCTGGCCGGGGTGGGCCTCGACCTTCTTCCCGCCCCGGGACTGCACCCAGGCCACCCCCTGTGTGATGTGCAGGGTCTGGCCTCGAGCGTGGGAGTGCCACGCGGTGCGGGCGCCCGGCGCGAAGCGCACCTTCGCCACGACCATCCGCTGGCCGTCCTCGCGTGGGAAGGCGATCGGGTCCAGCCAGACGTCGCCGGTGAACTGCTCGGGCGGGTTCTTGGCGGTCGGAATGCGCTCGTCGATCTGCACGAAGTCTCCTTCTCCACTCCCGGGCGTCCACCTCGGATGCCCCGATCACCACGTTACGGAGGTGTCCTCCGTGAAGGGAGGTTCTGGTGTTCCCCCGCTGGCGAGTCCCCCGCGGGCGGACGCGCCGGTGTTCCTATGCCCAACCGCCCGTCGGAGATCGGCGGCACCCGGACCGTTCCGCGTTCGTGCCCGGGTAGGCATCCCTCCACCCCGACAGCGGCCTCGGCCGCTCCTCGGGTTCCGAGTCCCCTCAGCTCTCGCGGATCTCCTCCCCCGCGAACGGAAAGCCGGTCGGTTGGGGCCACACGGAACAAGCCAGACAGCCATGAGTTCGTATTTAAGGAAACCTGTTCATATTTAAAGACATGGAGTAGTGTTCGGTGGTGCGCGCCACATCGAGAGATGCGGCCCGCGTCATCGACCGCCACGATGGGAAGCGAAGGAAACCACCAGATGCACCACGTACGGGGACGCTCCGGACAGATGACCCGGCGAGACGTCGGACAGTCGCAGGGTTCTCCGCTCGCGAGCATGATGATGATGGAGAACCTCCTGGACACCGGCGACGTGCGCCTCAACGCCGTCGTCTTCCAGCCGGGTTGCCGAACCGGATGGCACTACCACACCGGAGGGCAGCTCTTCATCGTCGACTACGGCCGCGGTGTCGTCGTCTCGGAGGACACCGTCTTCACCGCCCAGGCCGGCGACATCGTGTACTCCTCGCCGGGTGAACGGCACTGGCACGGTGCCAGCCCCGACTCGATGTTCGTCTACACCGTTCTCTCCCTCGGTGACACGCTCTGGGTCGACAAGGACGTCTCCGAGGAGGCGTACCTCGCCGCGTTCGGATGACACGGTCGTCCAGCACTGAGTGCGGCGGTCGGTGACGGGACCGGTTCCGTCACCGACCGCGTTCCCTGTTGGGTAACGACCACGCGGTGAAGGGCTTGCGAGCGCGGTGGAGCGGGTGACGACCGCCGCGCCGACGCGGGCCTCGTCGTGGGTGGTGAGCAGGCGGATGACGGCCCTACCGGCCAGGGGCCGGACGGAGTCCGGTGAAGCGGTGGAGCCGTCGCGGACGGTGTTCCCGGGCGCGGTGGTTCCGCGACCCCGAGCGGGTTGGCCACCGGGTGCCCGAAGGGCGGGATGTACTGTCGTGTCCCGCTCCGTCAGGGCGACACCCGGTGGACTTCTTCGGTCAACCCGCCGTGGGAAGGCCGGAGGCCACCTCCTCCGCGAAGTGACACGCCACCGAGCTGTCCGCCCCGGCAGCGGTCGGCCGCAGTCGGGGGACGTCCCGGCGACAGCGCTCGGGGCGGCCCAGCCGCTCGTAGAGCCAGCACCGGTCGTGGAACCGACAGCCCGGGGGCTGGTCGTAGATCGACGGAGGCGACCCACCGATCGTGGTCAGTTTCTCGGTGGGCCTGCGGATCTCCGGTACCGAGTCGATCAGCGCTCGGGTGTAGGGGTGCTGGGGCGCCGTGAAGACCGAACGCGTCGGTGCCACCTCCGCGAGTCGCCCCGCGTACATGACGGCCACCCGGTCGCAGACCGAGCGGACCACCCCGAAGTCGTGGGTGATGAAGAGCATCGCCATACCCGTCCGCTCCTTCATCTCCTTGAGCAGCTCCAGGTACGCCGCCTGCACGGTCACGTCGAGTGCGGTCGTCGGCTCGTCCGCGATCAGCAGCTCCGGACCTGCGGAGATCGCGATCGCGCCGACCACGCGCTGGCGCATACCGCCGCTGAAATGGTGCGGGTAGTCCCTGATCCGCTCCTCGGGGTGCGGGATCTTCATCTGGCGGAGGAGCTCGACCGCACGCTGCGCCAAGCCCTTGGACCTGAGGTCGGTGTGCAGCCTGAGGGACTCCTCCAGCTGGGACTTGATCGTGAAGGCCGGGTTGAGGGCGCCCAGAGGGTCCTGGAGCACCATCGAGATCTGTCGGCCCCTGATCCGTCGCATCTCGCCCTCGGACTTGGCGAGCAGGTCCTCGCCCCTGAACTCGATCTCGCCGGAGGTGACGGAGGCGATGGGACGAGGCAGGAGCTGAAGCACCGCCGAAGCCGTGAGGCTCTTGCCCGATCCCGACTCGCCGACGAGACCCAGGGTCTCGCCATGACGCACCTCGAAGGTGACCCCCGAGACCGCCTGACCCGTACCCTGACGGGATCGCATCTCGATGGCCAGGTCCTTGACGGCGAGGACGGCGCCGTCCGCATCCTTCAACGGGGGCGTGGGGACGGGGGGTGTGGTCACTGCCATGGGTGGTGATCTCCCTACACGAGGCGCGGCAGCGGGTGTCGCCGCGGGAACCTCGCACGTGTGCCATGAGTACTCGGGAAACGCGTCAGAGCGCGTCCCTCATACGGGGGTCCATGTAGTCCCTCAGCCAGTCGCCGAGGACGTTCAGGGCGAGGACGATGAGGGTGATCGCGACGCCGGGGACGATGGAGATCCACCAGGCGAGTCCGATGTACTCCTGCCCCTCAGAGATCATGCTTCCCCACGACGGCGTCGGCGGGGGGACACCTGCCCCGAGGAAGCTCAGGGACGCCTCCAGCATGATGACGTAGCCCATGTTGATGCTGACCAGTACCAGGATGCTGTTCATCACGTTGGGCAGGATGTGCACCATCATGGTCCTTCGTCGCGTACACCCCGTGACCGCGGCCTGGGCCACGAAGTCCTGCTCGCTCAACGAGAGGACGTCCGACCTCACGACGCGGGTGAACCTCGCCCACAGGATGAGGGTGACGGCGATGATCACCGAACTCTCGCCCGGCCCGCGGGACGCGGCGAGTGCCAGCGCGATGAAGATGGAGGGAATCGCGAGGGTCGCGTCGACCGTGCGCGAGACGAAGGTGTCGACCTTCCCCCGGAAGTAACCGGCGACCAGACCCAGGCCGATACCGATCACCGCGGAGATCAGGAGCGAGACCACCACCACGACCAGGGTGGTACGGGCTCCGTAGACCAGACGTGACAGCAGGTCCCGGCCGAGGGAGTCCGTCCCCAGCAGGTGTTCCCCCGACGGCGGTTGGAGACGGCCGGCGAGGTTCGGGGCGTACGGGTCACCCGGGGCGAGCCACGGGGCGAAGATCCCCGCGACGAGGAACACGGCGATGATCACGATCGCGACCCACGGCAGGTTCCGTCGGCGCGGCCTCGCGCGCGAACCCGTCCGTGGTCGCCTCACGTCCTGTCGCGGTGACAACACTCCTGCCATGTCAGCTCACTCCGCTCAGACGGACCTTCGGGTCCAGGTAGGCCTGTAGGACGTCGAAGACGGTGTTCACCGCGACGACGAGGACGACCGAGATGAGGATGACGCCCTGGACCAGCGGGTAGTTCCTGGCGACGACACCGTCGTAGAGCAGGAGTCCGACGCCCGGCCAGGCGAACACCTTCTCGATGACGGTGGTCCCCGCGACGAGCGAGGACATGTACACGCTGAGGAAGGCGACAGCTGACGAGAGCGAGTTGCGCAGGGCGTGCTTCCACCGGATGGATCGCTCGGAGACCCCCTTGATCCGCGCCAGCTTCACGTAGTCGCGGCCCATCGACTCGAGCATGCTCGATCGAACGAGGCGCATCATCCCGGCGATGAGCAGCAGCGACAGTGACGTGACGGGCAGGACGTAGTGCTCCCACCCGCCCATCCGCGAGGCCGGCAGCCAGCCCAGTTCGACGGCGAAGATCCTCACGAGCACCAGACCCAGCCAGAAGACCGGCATGGCGATGCCGAGCGTGGCGAGGATCAGGACACCGCGGCGCACCGTGGAGAAGCGGGACGTGGCGCCGATGACGCCGAGCGCCGGTCCGACGAGGACCACGATGGCGAAGGCCGGGACGACGAGGGCGAGGCTGTTGAAGATGCGTTCGGCGAACAGCTCCGTCACCGGGACACGGTGGGTGAACGAGATCCCGAGGTCACCTCTGAGGAGGTTCCCCACGTAGACGAGGAACTGCTCCCACAGCGGCCTGTCCAGACCGAGCTGCCGGGCGACGTGCTCACGCTGCTCCTCCGAGGCGTCGACGGGGACGAGGCTGTCGAGCGGATCACCGGTCGCTCGCGAGAGCAGGAAGACCACCACGGTCAGGAGGGCGATCGTGACGAGGCCCTGACCTACTCGCCGTGCGATGAACCGGAGCACGGTCGCACCTCCTCGCATCGGGTCACGCCCACGGCCAGGGGTGCTTGGTGCTCTCCCAGGCTGGCGAGGAGCACACGACGTCGACTGGACGACGCCGCCTCGCCGAGGAAGTGACAGGCCGCCCGGTGACCGGGCGTGATCTCGGTGGGCTGTGGCGTCTCGGTACGGCAGCGTTCGGGGTCTCCGAGGCCCTGCGCCAGCCAGCAGCGTGTCCTGAAACGGCAACCCGACGGCGGGTGCACAGGCGACGGGATGTCGCCCTCGACGATGATCCGCTCCGACTCGGGGATCGACCCGTCGTCGGGGACCGAGGCCGACATCAGCGCCAGGGTGTAGGGGTGGACCGCGTTCCCGAAGACCTGGTGGTTGGAGCCGGACTCGACGACTCCACCGAGATACATCGCGGCGACCTTGTCAGCGAGGAAGCGCACGATCGCGAGGTTGTGGGTGATGAGCACGTAGGACACACCGAGATCGGCCTGGATGGCCTTCAACAGGTTCAGGATCTCGGCGCTGGTGGAGACGTCGAGCGCGGAAACCGGCTCGTCGAGGACGATGACCGAAGGATTCGTCGCCAGCGCCTGGGCGATGGCGACGCGCTGCTTCATCCCACCGCTGAGCTGATGGGGGAACCTGTCAGCCACGTCCGTCGTGAGTCCGACACGTCCGAGCAACTCAGCGGCGTGCTTCCGGGCCTCGGACGCCTTCGTCCCCCCGATCGTGATCAGGGGTTCGGTGACGATCTCCCGAACCCTCCGCCGAGGGCTCAAAGCACTGGACGGATCCTGGAACACCGCCTGGACCGCCCGACGGTAGTCGAGCTGGTCGGCCTTGCCCAGTGCCCAGATGTCACGCCCACGGAACCTCACCGAACCGGACGTCGGCCGATCGAGCTGGAGCAGCATCCGCGCCGTCGTACTCTTGCCGCATCCCGACTCGCCGACGACGGCGAGCGTCTGGCCCTCGTCGAGGTCGAACGACACGTCGCTGACGGCTCTGACGGCCTTGGACCTGCGGATGAAGGGGAGTCCGCTCTTGAGGGGGTAGTGCTTTCGCACGTGGTCCGCGGACATCAGGTGCGCGGCCGAGTGCCTGCCGTCCCCGGACTCCGCGCCGTGCGCATCCCGCCCCGCGGGTGTGGCCGCTTCCTCGGGTCTCATCGCCGCGCACCTGCCAGGGCCGCCGTCACCTCGGTGACGTCGTCGACCGCGTCCAGGGACACGCAGGCGTCGAAGTACTCGTCGGACCGCCGTTGGCCGATCCGGCGTGCGAGGAGCTCGTCCCACTTGCCGCGCAGATCGCTCCATGTCGGCTGGGGCTCGCGGAAGCGGTGGCCCCGGGGGTGGTCGACGTGGTACTCGGTCCCGGTCTGCCCGTCGGACATCTCGAAGGAGACCGTCGCGCCCCGCGGCTGGCTCGGTTCGAAGTCCGGGTCACCTGTCAGTTCCACGAGCGACCTGAGCCTGAGCACCTCGGGGCTGGACTGCAACGACGCGGAGTGCGCCTCGTCGAAGCCGAGCCCGCCCGCCACCAGGGCGACGGCCACCATGTGCTGCAGCGAGATGGTCGGCATCGCGCGGTCGTTGACCACGCTCGCCGGGAAGGCCGGCAACCTCACCCTGATCCGCTTGATGGCGCCCAGGTCGACGGCGTTCCTCGACTTCAGCTCCAGCGCCGCCTCGACCGCCGAGTGGATGGGGTAGCCCGCGGAGTAGAACTTGAAGTTCGCCCCGGTGACGGCGAACTCGCTGCCCAGGTCCTTGACGAGTTCACCCCTTCGCTCGGGCGCGCCCCAGGTGTCCAGGATGCCCGCGCGCGTCTCGAAGACGTTCTCGCTGGCCTCGAAGCCCAGCGCGGCCAGGAGCGCTCCGCTGACGCCCGCCGATGCCGACTGTCCCTCGGCGAGTGCCTTGCTCATGTGCCGGTTCTCGCCGAAGAACGTCGTGTTGTTTAGGCTCTGGCTGAGCGCCAGAGCGGCCGCGTACAGCATGCGTCGCTGGTCGAGACCGAGCAGGCGCGCCGAGGCGAACGCCGCCCCGATCGAGTGCAGCGACCCGGCGTAGAGTCCGTGCCCGGACTCCATGGCCTTCAGCCCCCCGGTGGAGGAGATCGTGCGCGAGCCCACGTCGTACCCGAGGACCACGGCGTTGACGAGCTCCGCCCCCGGCAGGGACTGACGCTCGGCCACAGCGGCCGCGGCGTGCACGACAACGGCGGCGGGATGCCCGGTGCCGAGGAAGTCAGCGGTCGAGTGGACGCTGTCGAACTCGTCGGCGTGCCCCGCCGTGCCGTTGGCGAGCGCCGCCATCGCGGCTGGCGCGCCGTGACCGGCGAGCCCGAGAACCGCCGACTCCCTCACTCCGCCGAGCTGCTCGACGTACCGCGCGATCGCCTTCCCGGCCGGGAGCGCACTGCCCACGAGCCCGCAGGCCAGCTGGTCGTAGATGATCATCTTGGCCCGCTCGGCGACCTCGTCGGGCAGTCCCTGGTAGGTGGTTCCAGCCGCGTAGTTCGTCAGGGTTCCCGCCAGGGTTCCCCGAAGCGCGTTTGGTCGGTTGCCGCTTGTCATGTGGTTCTCCGCCTCGTCTGTTCTCAGGGAAGGCTGATGGTCTCGAACGTCCGCCCGAGGAACGGATAGCTGGGGATGACGCGCCACTCGCCGACCTCGTCACCGTTGACGGCGAAAACGCTGTCCACGATGGCGATCTCGAGTACCGCCCATTCCTCGACGAAGAGCCTGTAGGCCTGCTCGACGAGAGCCTGGCGCTCGGCGTCGTCGATGGTGTTGGCCGCCTGCTCGACGAGTTCGTCGACCTCCGGCTCGCTCGTCAGCTGTGCCGCGCCTCCCTCTCGCGTGACGTAGGCCGCGAAGGCGCCGATCGGATCGAATCTGGGCGCCGTACCGAAGGGGTTCGCGTCACCCAGGTTGTAGGTGTCGTCAGGGGCCTGCCCCACCCAGTGCGGGCGGTACGAGTTGTAGTCCGTCGGCACGATCTCGGCGTCGACGCCGATCTCCGCCCACTGGGCGGCGACGATCTCGGAGATCTGCGGGAGAGCGGGCACGCCTGGACGCGGGAAGGTGAAGACCCTGATACCGAACCCGTCCGCGTAACCGGCCTCCGCCAGAAGGTCCCTGGCACGCTGCGGGTCGTACTCGTTCGCCCGTTGCGCCCAGCTCTCCCAGTCCGCGGCGTCGATGTCGGCGGTCGCCCCCGTGGTGTTCCACGGGGTCTCCTTCAGGTTTCCGTATCCCGCCAGGACCGAGTCGATGATGGCCTGCCGGTTGATCGCGAGGGACAGGGCCTGCCTCACCCGCACGTCGCCCGCGGGCATGTCCTCCATGCCGTCGCGCCAAAGGCCCGGAAAGAAGAACCCGATCTCGCTGGCCTGGGGGACGCTGCGCAGCTCGAATCCCGTCTCCTCCAGGAGCCCGGCCTGTTCCGGGGAGACGTTGATGATGTCCACCTCGCCCGACTGCAGCATGGAGATCTGCGTGGCCTCCTCGCTCACGCGCAGGAACTCCACACGCTCGATCTCGGGTGTGGCGCGCCAGTGCTCGTCGAGGGACTCGAAGACCATCGAGTCCCCGTGCGAGCGCTCGACGAACCTGAACGGACCGCTCCCGACGGGCGCGCGCTCGAGCAGCTCACGCTGCTCCTCGAAGGTCTCGCCGCCCTCCTCGAGGAGATAGTCCTGCGGCATGACGACTCCGATCGTCGACTGGTGCGACGACACCAGGTACGGGAGAGAGGTCTGGACACCGTTGGTGTTGACGACGACCTCGTGGTCGCCGACGACTTCGACGCTCTCGATCACGTCACGGGCGAACGCGGCGTCGCCCGTCGCCGCGTTCTCATGGCGCATACGGTCGAGACTGAACTTCACGTCATCGGCTGTCAGCGCCTCGCCGTTGTGGAACGTGACCCCCTCACGGAGTACGAAGTTCCACGAGGTGCCGTCCTCGGAGATCTCCCACTCCTCCGCCAGCCCCGGCACCAGTTCCCCCTCGGAACCGATCTCGAGCAGCGAGTCCCACATCAGGAACTTGGTCGTGCGCATACCGGTGTTGGTTTCCATCGCGGGGTCGAGGGCGTCGTTTTCGAAGTCCGCCACCGCGAAGGTGATGACGCCGTCGTCCGAAGCTCCCGATGCCCCAGAACATGCGGACAGGACGAGTACGCAGCCGATGGCCGCTGGCAGGGTCCGCGCGATGCCGCGCCGTTCTAACGTGAGTTCCATTGATCATTCCTCATATTTTGATTGCGCAGATATCCCGGGCGACGTCATCTTCTTCTTCCGCCCCGGCGTCAGGCGGTCATCGCGGGCAGTCCGTCTCGGGCGCGGGTGGGGAAACGAGTCCGCCGGGGCGTTCGTCCCGTGGGGGTCCGGCCTCGGCGAAGTCCCGTTCCACCTGTTCGAGGGCCGCCGAGTGAAGCCAGGTCAACAAAGCCACCATCAAGGCGATCCCCGCGGCCAGCACGGTCGCGACGGGGACTCCCGCCGCGTCCGCGAGGAAGCCCGCGACCGCTGCGGCGACCGGGCGCACACCGAAGGCGGCCATCATCCACATCGCCATGACACGGCCGCGCACGTGGGCGGGAACGCAGCTCTGGAGGAGCGAGGACATCGTGCTGGTGGCCAGCGTGAAGCCAAGCCCCGCGACGGCGCATCCGACGAGGACCTGTGGCAGTGCTCCCGCCAGGGCGACGACGAAGAGGCCGAGCGCGAGGCAGAGCGCGCCGAGTTGGCTGAGGCCCGTCGACGAGAACCAGCGAGCCACCAGCCCGAAGGACAACAGGCCCAGAGTCGCTCCCGCGCCGAAGCTCCCGGTGATGTACCCCACGGCATCCCGGCCGCCGCCCACCGCGTCACTGAGTGCCGGCGCCAGCGTCACGACGGGCTCTGCCGCACAGGCGGCACCGGCGAGCACAGCGAGGATGACCAGGACCTTCCTGTTGGATCGGACGTAGCGGACACCTGCCCGCACCGAGAGATCGGCGTCCACCCGTGGCGGGCTCGGCAGGCGCGCGAGCAGGATCGCGACCGCGAACCCCAGGTGAACGCCGACCGCGATCCAGAAGACGGCCGCCACGCCGAACTCCGACGCCACGATGACGGCCAGCGCGGGTCCAACGACGGCGGTGACCGTGAAGGGCGCCGTGTTCAGCGCCATCGCGGTCGACAGCTCAGACCTTTCGACGATCTCGGGCACGATCGACTGCAGGGGCGGTCCCCCGAGAGCGAAACCCAGTCCCGAGACCATGCAGCCCGCGAGGAGCACCGCGATGTCGATACCGGGGGAGGCGGTCGCCCAGGTCAGCCACGCAGCCACGCCCGCCGCACCCGTCGCGATGAGGGTCCGGCCGACGACGACCTGCCGAACGACCCTTCCCTGGTCCGCCCAGGCTCCGCTCAAAGGCGCCAGGAAGAACTGCGGGACCAGTTGGAAGACACTCGCCAACGCGACCATGAGCGCGGAGCCGGTCCACTCGTAGATGAGGATGCCGACCATGACCGTGGTCATCCAGAAGGCTGTGGCCGAGAAGAACTTCCCCCACACGATCGTGCCCAGCCGCGCATCGAACGCCAGAGCGAGGATTCCCCTGCGCGGATTCACACTGCCGCCAGGGCAAGGACACCGGTCTCGGAGGGGGACAGAGGGAGGACCGCACGTACCGTACCGAACATCTCGCCTCCGGGGTTCGTATTTGCGAACAATTAATCGTGATAGTGATCACCCTAGGAGCGCCGCATAGGTGTGTCAAGGATCACTTCGTCCACTCCTGCGGAGAATCGTCCGCCTACTGGCTCGTGGCAGAGGTCGCCGTCACGGACGCTGACACCGCTGGCGCCCCTGCACAGCACGCCCGGAGCGCTCGTGGGTCGGGGGTCTCGGCCAGTGGACGCGGTGGGCCAACGATCGCCTGACGGGGAGCAGCCACCGGTCAGTCGCGCCGGATCAGGACGTGGGGGATCCGGTCCGCGAGAAGCGTGGCGGGCCGCTGACCACCGCGTGGAACCGTCGGCTGACCGGGTCGGTGATGACCACGCACGGACGGGAACGGCGCCGCTTCGGGTGTCCGTCCATGCCTCTGGGCCCGGACGGACACGCGCCCGAGCTGGCGGCGGAAGGTGGATATCCGCCCAGTGGCCCGTGGATCGCCGTCGTGGATCCCCGCCGGAACCGGGCCGACGGTGTGGCTGGCGCCGCGGGAGCGGGCGCGGACGACGATCCGCACGACGACGATGCGCACGGCCGCCTCGGTGGTGTCAGCCGACCGCCCGGTCGCGGGTACTTCTCATCACTGCTGCCGGTCGTCCACAGATCTCTGCGGCGCGTCCTCGGGGCTCTGGTCCTGCGCGGTTCCGCGCAGGCGCGCAGGCCTACAGACCACCGCACAGACGAGGAGCGACACCGCGACGCAGCCGAACGCGACGTACACGGTGAGCGCGTCGGACAGCGCGCCGACGAGCAGCGCTCCCAGGGGACGCGAGCCGACAAATCCCATGAGCCACAGGGCCATCACCCGGCCGCGCATGAGGGGCGGTAGGCGCAACTGCAGGAGGGTGCTGAGGCTCGACATCGCCATGATGAAGCCCAGCCCGCTGAGGGCGAAGGCGGCGACCACGGCCTCCCTGGGCAGAGGCAGCGCGCAGCTGGCGAGCGCGACGGCCATGGTGCTCATGCCGACGAAGGCGGCCCAGTCATGTCGGACGCGACGGGCCAGCAGGGAGGTCACGAGAACACCGACGGCGGCACCGATCCCCATCGACGTCGTGAGGGCGCCCACGGTCACGGTGCCGCCACCCAGTTCGGCGGCCAGGGGCGGTGCCAGCGTGACGGTGGGTTCCGAACCGAACCCGACGGCGGTGACCCCGATGAGTGTCAGCAGCACGGGGCGGTCGGAGCGCACGAAGGCCAGGGCCTCGCGGACGGAGTAGCGCTCGTCGGCCTCGCGTCCCGGGGGTGGCGGAAAGACGATCCACGCGATCAGCGCGACGAACAACAGGTTGGCCACGCCTGCCGCGAGGAACGCCCATCCGTAGCCGAAGCCGATCGTTGCCAGGGCCCCGAAGGCCGGTCCGGCGATACGGCCGATAGTCATCGGCGCCGTGTTGAGCGCCATCGCCGCGGGGAGTTCGTCGCGGCTGACGAGCATGGGGGTGGCGGACTGCATGGCCGGACCGCCGATGACGAGTCCGAGGCCGACGGCCAGGGACGACGTGGCGACGGCGGTCGCGTCCGTCCACGCGGGCGTGTCGGCCGGGAACAGGTACCAGGCGGCCAGTCCGGCAGATCCGAGCGCACTGAGGGTGCGGCCGAGGAGCATCTGCCGTTTGACGTCACCCCTGTCCGCCCACTTTCCGCAGAGGGGGGCGAGGACCAGCTGGGGAGCGAACTGGACGACGCTGACGAGACCGACCGCCAGCGCCGATCCCGTGGCGTCGAACGCCGCGATGGCGGCGACGACCCCGTGCAGCCACACACCTGTCGACGTCAGGAGCCGTGCGGCGAAGAACAGTCCGAAGGAGCGGCTCACCAGCAGGGAGAGCGCGCTCCTGGGTGTCGGTGCCTCAGCGGTCGCGGGTTCAGTCACCGATGTCGTCCTCCTTGGGTTCGACCTGGGAGAGCACCTCGACGAAGGCGCCGAACAACCGGCTGAACCGGCTGACGTCCTCCTCGGACCAGTCCGCGAGGGCCTCGGCCACCATCTCCTGACGGTTGCCGGTGGCTCGCAGGGCCGCCTGGCGTCCGAGGTCGGTGAGCTCCAGCAGGACCTGCCGCTGGTCGTCCGCACAGGGTCGGCGGACGGTGAGGCCCCTCTTCGTCGTCTCGTTGATGGCACGGCTCGCGGTCGACTGCTCGACCTCCAGGTCGCGGGCGACCTGACCGATCGCGGGAGCCTGACCGCGCGCTTCCGCACGCTCGATCGACCGGAGCACGCGGAGCGTCCCGACACCGGAGACGCCCTCCACCCCCTTGAGGAGCCTGCGCCGGTAGTCGGGCCGGGCCTGGGCCTGCCTCAGGAGGAGAAGGTGGTCGTCAATAGCACGGATGAGTGGGTCCATGATATAAGCATAGTACATGCATATAGTTTTCCGACCCAGACCGGAGCCGCCCAGCGGACGGGATGAGGCCCGGCCCGGAGCACCGGAGAACCCGATCGTCTCCGAAGGAGCACGGCATGACCACCTATGAGCGCGGACGCAACGACTCCCCCGCCGAGCCCGGCACCAAGGTGTGCGCCACGACCGGCGACGTGCTGATCGACAACATCCTGACGGCCGAGGGGATCTCCGTGAACGGGGCCATGTTCAAGCCCGGCGAGCACACGTTCTGGCACTCCCACGAACGGGGCCAGCTGTTCATCGTGGGTTCGGGCAAGGGCGTCATCGCGACCCGCGGCGGGGAGGCCCACATCGTCAAAGCGGGTGACGTCGTCTTCACCCCGCCAGGGGAGGAGCACTGGCACGGCGCGGCGCCGGACTGCTTCGTCACCTACACGTCGGCTTCTCTGGGCAGGACCAGCTTCGCGGAACCGGTGGAGCCCGAGGAGTACGAGCGCCACTGGGGGGCGTGACGTGAAGGGCATGCTCACCGGGAAGGCGGCGTGGGTGGCAGGGGCTCACGCGCGGAGGCGGAGCGGCGTCACCTCCGGGATTGGTCCGGGCCCTGCTCCCAGGAGCCGGCGTGCGCGAGACAGGTCCGGCGGTGCCGCCTCATACCGTCGATGACGGCGTCGGTCTCCCCCGACACCAGCAACGCGAGCAGATCGACGTGTTCGGCGTGGCTGTGCCCGCTGCCGGTCGGCTCCAGCGTCGCGTACGGCTGCGCGGAGTCCCACAGGTAGTCGAGCATCGTCAGGAGCCTCTGGGAGCCGACCCGGCGAAAGCACGTGAAGTGGAACTCCCGGTCGAGCTCCACGTAGGCGAACCGGTCCTCGGGGGCCAGCAGACGCGACATGCGCTCGACGAGGTCCCTCATGTGCGCGATGTCGCCGTCCGTCAGTCTCGGCACGGCCAGGCGGTACGCCTCGCGTTCGGTGACCTCCCGCCACTGGCAGATGTCATCGAGGTCCTCCGGGGACAGTTCACGGGCGAAGTAGCCACGGCCCCGGTGGTGGACGACGTATCCCGTGGCGGCCAGGGATGCCAGGGCCTCCCTCACCGGGATATGGGAAAGGCCGAATTCCTCGGCCAAGGCGTTCGGCGAAATGCGTCCGCCCGGCTTGATGTCCCCTTTCGCCAATGCCGCCCTGATGTGTCGGGACGCGTAAGCGACCATCGTCTCCGGCTTGCCGCCCGAGTTTCTCGCGGAGGAAACCATGAACCTGATCTCCTCTCCAGATCACACCAGGTGCCGCACCAGCGGCCACCGCATTCCTTTTTTTCAGGACGCGTTTTCCGGTAATTGATTGTCACCATACCACCATGGGGGTTCGATGAGGATCGACGCAGACCACCACCCGTTCGACGCGCGACCAGAACTCCGCTCGGGCGAGCCGACCGCCGACGCACCGGACGCGGTGCTCGAAGCCCTGCTCCGCGGGCGCTGGAGCTGCCGCGCCTTCCTCCCCGATCCCGTACCGCGTGAACTCATGGACCGCATGTTCGGTATGGCCCAGCTCGCTCCCTCGTGGTGCAACACGCAACCGTGGGAACTGCATGTCACTTCGGGCGCGGCGACCCACGACTTCCGCGAGGGCCTGATCGCCCACCTGGAGGAGCGGGGCGGCTACTCCGCACCCGACTACACGATGCCCGAGGGATACACCGGGGTTCGCCGGGAGCGGCGTCGGGCGGCGGGCTGGCAGCTCTACGAGGCCGTCGGCATCGCCAGAGGCGACAGGGAGGCGAGCACGCGGCAGACCTTCAGGAACTTCGAGCTCTTCGGCGCGCCGCACCTGGCCGTCGTGACCGCGCACGAGGAACAGGGGGTCTACGGCGCCGTCGACTCCGGGATCTACCTCGGGGCGCTGCTGTTGGCGGCGCGGTCCCTGGGGATCGGCGCGATCCCCCAGGCCGCCCTCGCCCGGCTGTCGCCCTTCCTTCGCGAGTACTTCGCCATCGACGACAGCCGGAAGGTCGTCGTCGCGGTCTCGTTCGGTTACCCAGACCTCGATCACCCCGCCAACGCGTTTCGCACCGCGCGGGCAGGAGTCGGCGAGGCCGTCACGTACCACGGCTGACCAGCAGGGTCGGACTCAGATCACTCCCGCCTCACGCAGCGCCGACACCTCCTCCTCCGTCATCCCGAGGTCCCCCATGAGAATCGAGTCGGTGTCCTGGCCGACGCTCCGCGGCCGAGTCGGCTCGACCATGGGCGACCCGGAGAGGAAGAGCGGGCTGCCGATGGTCATCCAGGAACCGTCATCATCATCCATCCAGCGGAGCACACCCCGCGCGGCCACGTGCTCGTCCTCCAGGAGGTCACCGATGCCGACGACGGGGCTGTTCGGGATACTCGTCGCCGACAGGGCTTCCGCGACGCCTGCCTTGGTCATCCCGCGGGTCCAGCGTCCGACGATGGCGTCGACCTCGTCGTTGTGCGCGCAGCGCCCCTCCATACTCGCGAACCTGTCGTCCAGGGCCTCGAAATCGCCCATGAGCTCGCGGAGCACCGCCCAGTGTCCCTCGGTCGGGCACAGGAGGGTCACCCAGCCGTCCGAGGTCCGGTAGGCGTTGTAGGGGGAGACCGAGAGGCCACCGTGACGGTTTCCCGTGCGTTCCGGGATCCGCCCGCCGGTGTTGACGTGACCGGCGATGTTGGAGCACAGCGACGGGATGATCGCGTCCTGGAGGGCGACTTCGACGTGCTGTCCCAGACCGGTCCGCTCACGCTGGTACAGGGCCGTGACCACGCCTCCGAACATGTGCGCGCCCGCGGTGAAGTCCACGACGGAGGGGCCCGTCCGGGTGGGAGGCCCGTCCATGGAACCCGTGGTGCTCATGATCGCGGAGCGGGCTTGGACGGTCAGATCCATGGCGGGCTGGCCCGCGTAGGGACCGAACGACCCGAAACCGGTCCCCGAGGCCATGATGAGTCGGGGATTGACCCGGCGCATGGTCTCCCATCCGATCCCGAAGCGGTCCATCGCGCCCGGTGACAGATTCTGGACCAGTACGTCCGCCGTCTCGGCCAGACGCCGCAGCACCTCCTGTCCCTCCGGACACCGCAGGTCGAGCCGCATGGCCCGTTTGCCGGAGTTGAGCATCGTGAACTGCATGGAGGTCCCGCTTCCGTCCGCGCTGGCCAGGCGACGGTAGGGGTCTCCCTGAAGGGCTTCCACCTTGATGACCTCGGCGCCCATGCGGGCCAGCATCATCGAGCAGTAGGGAGCGAAGTAGAACTGGCCGAGGCATATGACTCGGATTCCATCGAAAGCCGACACGAACACGTCCAATCGCAACGAAGGGCAAAGAGCCGCCACACCGACCTGTCAAGGAACCCAGGAAGCACCGGAAAGGAGAACACCATCGCAGAACCAAGCGCCTCCGATTTGCCGATCACCTGACCGGAACGTACCCTTGCGAACAAGCCGACAAAGGTGACTCACACATCACTCGAAAAGGATTTCCATTGAAGAACACAACGGTGGAGACCGGAGCAGGTAAAGCCGAGGCATGGCTGTCCCGACCCGAGGGCGCGAGAGGATCTCTTCCCGGTGTCCTCCTCTTCATGGACGCCATCGGCCTGCGCCCGCAGATCCGCCAGATGGCTGACCGCATCGCGGGGTGGGGTTATGTGGTTCTCGCACCCAACACCTTCCACCGCTCCGGGACGGCGGAGGAGACCTCCCCCCGGGGCGACCTGCGTGCGCCGGGCGCGCGCGAGGAGTTCTTCGCCGAGGCGGTTCCCAGGATGGAGGCCCTGACCAGCGACCTCTCCCGCGCCGACACCACGGCCTACCTCGACGCCCTCAGGTCCGCGGACCAGGTGGCCGAGGGGCCCGTCGGCGTGGTCGGCTACTGCATGGGCGTCCGTCTGGCCCTGCGCGCGGCCGGAGACCATCCGGACGACGTGGCCGCGGTCGGCGGCTTCCACGGAGGAGGGCTCGTCACCTCCGACGCGGACAGTCCGCACCTGTGGCTCGGATCCGCGAGGGCGCACCTGCTCCTGCGTCACGCCGACCAGGACCCCTCGATGACACCCGAGCAGATGGACGTCCTCTCCTCGTCCGCCCGTGCGGCCGGGGTGGACCTCGACCAGGAGGTCTACGCCGGCGCGCAGCACGGGTACTCCATGGCCGACACCTCCATGTTCGACGCCGAGGCGGCGGAGCGGCACTTCGAGGAGCTGCGCGAGCACCTCGCCTCGCACCTGAAGGTCTGAGCTGCCGCCGAGGACGACGCGGGGAACGGCGTCGGCCCGTGGAAGCGGCGCTGTCGTCGTCCGTGCTCCCTCCTCGGGTCGGGCAGGGCGCCCTCCGGTAGTGCGCAGGCCCCGGGATGCGCGCGAACCCGCGTCCCGAGCGCACCAGCGCCGTCCGCGGTCCGGTCAGGTCCGGTCGCGGATGCCGTCGAGGACTTCGGAGGGGATCTCGATGGGCGCGATACCGGCCCGTTCCTGCTGCAACGTCATGAAGGACTGAGCGTCGCGTTCGGCCCAGCCGCGGTTCATCGCCTCGGAGAGCTCGTCGAAGACCAGGTCGCACAGGCGCGTGGGCACACCGACGTCCTGGGCGAGTCTCCTCGCCAGCCCCAGGTCCTTGTGGGCGAGCTGGAGCTGGAAGCTCGCCGGCTCGAACCTGCCGGCCAGAAACCGGGGGATGACCGCGTCGAAGGTCCTGCGCCGTCCCGCCGCTCCCGAACGGAGTGTCTCGAAGAGGTCGGCCGGTTCGATCCCGGCCTTGACGCCGACGGACATGACCTCCGCGACCGCCGCGTGGACGGTGGCGCTCACGGTGTTGTGCAGCAGCTTGGCCGTCGTTCCCGCGCTGACGCCTCCGACCCGCCTGCTCCGGTCGGCGAACGCGGTGAGCAGGTGGCCACGGCGCTCGAAGACCTCGGCGTCACCGCCGACCCACACGGCCAGCTCACCGCTCCTGGCCCCCGCCGGTCCGCCGCTCACCGGAGCGTCGAGGAAGTCGGCCCCACGCTCACGCAGGTCGCGGTGGAGTCTCCTCACCAGGTCCAGGGAGTTCGTCGAGAGGTCGAACCACGCGGCCCCGGCGCTGAGCGAGTCGACGACTCCCCCGGCGTACGCGACGGCCTCGATCACGGCCGGGGTGGGAAGCGAGGTGAAGAGGACCTCGCACGCACCGGCCGCCTCCGCCGGGGAGTCCGCCCATACGGCACCAGCCTCCACCAGCTCCTCGCCCGCCGCGGCGTCGAGGTCGTTGACGGTGAGCGGATGTCCGGCGGCCAGCAGGTTGGCGGCCATGCCCTTGCCCATCTGGCCGAGACCGACGAAGCCGAGCCTTGTCACTTGTCCTCCTTGGTTGGTCACTCGGGGGTCCTCGGAGCCTCCCGTCGCGAAAACGTCCGTCACGAGCGCGCGGATTGGAGGGCGGCGGCGTAGGTCCGTTCGTCCACGGGCCCGTGCCAGTCGACTCCCTGGAACGAGACGGCCGTGTGCACCATGAACCGGCCGTCCGTGGCCCCGTGCCAGTGCGGGGTGCCGCCGGGCGTCCACGCGATGTCGCCCGCGGCGAGGAGTTCCGTGCCGCTCTCGTCTCCCACCAGGGCTTCCCCCGCCACGATGACGAGCAGTTGACCGCCCTCGTGGGTGTGCCAGTTCGTACGGGCCCCCGGTGTGAACTGGATGGTGGCGACGCCGATTCCGTCCTGCCGGATCAGCAGGTCCTTCCACACGTCGCCGGTGAACGTGCCCCGTCCGGGCTGCGCCCCCGTACTGTCCGCCGATCTGATGACAGTGATCATGCGATACTCCCCATTCAATGAGCAGAGAATGTATGGCGGCCTCGAAAACACGCGGCTGGTCCCTCACCGCCGTTTTCTCGGCATGTTTACCGACACAAGGAACCAGCGAGCACCGAATCAATCAATGACCGGTGCACACAGGTGTACTTTCCCCAGGAAAGCGCTGAGCCCGCGCAAGGCGATTCCCGTGGACGCGACTATGCCTCACGTACCGCCAAGCACGCCCGGGCCTTCTCGATGACTTTGGCCCGCTCCACCTTTCCCGCGTGGTTCTCCTGGAACGGTTCGGACTGGAACACCCAATGGCGGGGAATGGCGAACGAGGCCAGTTCGCCGCGAAGGCCCTCCCTTACTCTTCCCAGGTCCTGCGGGGAGGGGGTCACCACGATGGCGGCGACGTCCTCGCCGAGATCGGGGTCGGCAACACCGAAGACGACGGCGTCGTCGACGTACGGAAGCCTCAGCAGGGCGCGTTCGACCGCGGCGGGAGCGATGTTCTCGCCGCCGCGGACGATCATGTCCTTCGACCGCCCGGTGACCCAGAGGAAGCCGTCGTCGTCGACCCTCCCGAGGTCTCCGGTGCTCAGCCAGCCCTCGGAGTCGATCGGGCCGTCACCCTCTTCGCCGATGTAGGCCGTCATCTGCGTGGGGCTGCGGAACTGGATCTCCCCGTCGCTGGTCTCCGTGGCGCCGACGATGCGCATCTCCACGCAGGGCAACGTCCGACCGGTGCTTCCGGGGCGGGCGACCGTGTCCCTGCCGGACGCGGCCACGGCCTGTCCCCCGTTCTCCGTGAGTCCGAAACCCGTGGCGATGCGGGGCTCGACCCCCGGGAACCCGGTGCGAACGCGTTCCAGCAGTTCCGGGTGGGCGGCCGCACCGCCGACGGTCAGCGCCCGCAGGCTGGAGACGTCCCGGACACGGGCGTCCGGGTGCTCGATCACACGGGTGAGCATCGTCGGGACAGCGCTCCACCTGCGGATGCGCCGTTCCTCGATAAGCCGGAGCACGTCGGCGGGGTCGAACCTTCCCCTGGGCATCACCAGGGTGTCTCCGACGCAGACCGCCCGCAGCAGCGTCTGTACTCCCCCCACGTGGAACATCGGGCCGGTGTGGAGCGCGGCCTCGCCGGTGGTCTCCTCGACCTGGTGGGGCAGGCGACGCGTGATGTGCAGGAGCATCTGCAGTCCGGCCAGCAGGGAGCGGTGCGAGAGCAGGGCCGCCTTCGGGCGGCCCGACGTGCCAGAGGTGAAGATGATGACGGCGTCGTCGTTCTCGTGACCGGCTGACGGTACCTGCGCACCGGTGCCGGGGCTGTCGGACCGCACCCAAGGAGCGGTCTCGTACTCGTCGCCGACCCTGTCCCGCAGCCGGTCATCGGCCAGCACCAGGCGAGGGCGCACACTGTTCAGTGCCTCGTGGAGTTCGGTGGGACTCCACCACGCGTTCACGAGAACGGCGACCCCGCCGACGCAGACGGTCGCCCAGAAGTTGATGATCCATTCCGGACTGTTCCATCCCAGGATCGCGACCCGGTCGCCGGGTCGGACGCCGCGGGCGAACAGGTCCTGCCCACGGCACCCGACCTCCTCGCGGAACGCGGCGAAGCCGAGCGTACGGTCCCCTTGGATGACGTGCGGCCGGTCGCCCCAGCGGTCGGCCAGCGCCAGCAACTCGTTGAGGAGCCGGGGCCGTTGTGTGTACATGCGGTAGGGACGGCCGTCGATGTCGACGGTCTCGATCCCGGTACCCCATACGGGAACGGTTGTGCTCATGCCGCGCCTCCGCCGCGGTTCGGCAGGGGGACGGCGGAGAGGTAGAGCGATTCCGGCAGTTCGTCGGCCCACACGGTCTTGCCCAGGGAGATCGTGGTGTAGGCGACGAACGAGTCGGGGGCGGCTCCGTGCCAGTGCTCCTCGTTGGGCGGCGTGTAGAGCACGTCTCCGGCCTCGATCACCTGGCACCCACCGTCCCGGGTGCCGACCAGGCCGCGGCCGAAGTCGACGATGAAGACCTGTCCCCCGGTGTGCGAGTGCCAGTAGGTACGGGACCCCGGCTGGAAGACGACGCTGTTCACTCCGATGCCCTCCGCCTGGAGCCGTGCGTCCATGCCCATGACGCCCGTGATCGTCGTCGGCCCCGAGCCCGTCGGTCCGCCGACCCTGCCCCGCTCGAAACGCATTCACTCATCCTTTCCATCGAAGTTGGCGGGACATCGCGCGCTCGCCGGTTCGGGCGCGGTTCCCGGCACGGGACGGCGCGTCCGTCCTGTGGGACCGTCGCCCCGTGTTGCGTGAGGCGGACCCGGGGTAGCGCGCCGACCCCTTGTCATCGTTTTTCGCCATGCGGTGACCGAGGTCCTCGGACGGAGGCGCGAGGACCTCCCTCACCCGTGGATCGCCTGGGGCTCCAGATAGTCCTCGATCCCGTGGCGACCCATCTCACGGCCGATACCTGACAGCTTGAACCCCCCGTGAGGGGCGCGCATGTCGATGGGTGTCCCGTTGATCCGAATCCGCCCGGCCCGGATGCGGGCGGCGACGGCACGCGCGCGCTCGTTCTGCGCCGCCCAGACCCCGCCCGCGAGGCCGTAGTCGGAGTCGTTCGCGATCCTCACCGCGTCGTCCTCGTCATCGAAGGGGATGAGGACGACGACGGGTCCGAAGACCTCCTCCCGCGCGATCCTGTCCTCGTTGGTGCCGGAGAAGACCGTGGGACGGACGTAGAAGCCCCGGTCACAGCCCTCCGGCCGGTCAAGACCGCCGGTGACCAGCTTGACCCCCTGGTCGATGGCGCGCTCGATGTGACCGCGCACCCGGTCGTACTGGTCGCGGTTCGCGAGAGGTCCGAGCTGGGTGCTGGGGTCGGTGGGGTCGCCGAGAACGAACGACTCCGCCCGTTGCGCAGCCAACCGCTCCGCCTCGCCGATCCGGTCGCGCGGGACCAGGATCCTGGTGAGGGCACCGCACGCCTGGCCGGAGTTACGGAAGGCGTCCTCGATGCCGCCCGCGATGGCCCTGGGGAGGTCCGCGTCCTCCAGGATGACGTTGGCTGACTTGCCGCCGAGTTCGAGTGCGACCCGCTTGATCGACCGGGACGCCAGTTCCATGACACGGCTGCCCGCACGAACCGACCCGGTCAACGAGACCATGTCGACCGCGGGGTGCGTCACGATGGCCTCGCCCACCTCGGGACCCGTTCCGGTGACGATGTTGAGGACACCGGGCGGCAGACCGGCCTCCTCGGTGTAGCCAGCCAGGAGGAACGGGGTGAGGGGAGCCACCTCGCTCGGCTTGAGGACGACGGTGCATCCTGCCGCGATGGCGGCGCCCGCTTTGAGGCACACGGAGCGGATGGGGCCGTTCCAGGCCGTGATGGCCCCGACGACCCCCGAGGGAACGCTGCGGACACGTGCGTGGCCGATCTCCTCCTCCCACAGGACCCGGGGAAGGGCGTCCGCGAAGTTCCGGAGATCGCGGATCGCCATCTCGGTCGACGCCCTGCGCGCCCAGGAGACGGGCTGCCCGATCTCCGCGACCACGGACGCCGTCACTTCGTCGGCGTTGCGCTCGATGACGTCCGCCAGCGCACGGATCACGGACGCCCGCTCGTCGACGCCGGTCCGCGACCAGTCCCCGAAGGCGGCGGACGCGGCCCGGGCCGCGGTGTCGACGTCCTCCTCGGTACCCCGTGCGATCTCGGCGATCGCTTCCTCCGTAGCGGGGTTGACCACCTCGATGACATCGGTCGCCGAGGAGTCGACCCATTTTCCGTCGACATAGATCTGCTGGTGCCGCATCGCGGAAACCTTCCTTCCTGCGTTGTCTGTGGGACATCCCGGCAGCGCGCCCGCCCCCCGGGCAGCGCCGTCGACGGGCTCAGCGGGGTGTGGCACCGAAGTCGATGACCGGCTTGATCTCGGTCAGCGCCCGCATCCCCCGGAACGCCTCGGTGACCTGGTCCAGGCCGAACCGTGACGACAGGAGCCGGTCGAAGTCGAATTCGCCCTGCCCCCTGCTCAGGAAGTCCATCGCCTGCCAGTAGTGGGATTCGACGGCCGACATGGACCCGATGACCTGGAGGTTGTTCTTCATGATCGTCGAGGGCGTGATCTCCACCCGGTGGGCGCCGACCTGGCCTCCGACGAGGTAGCGACCGCCCCTCCTGACCATGTCCAGGCCCTCGGCGAAGGCGCTGCGCGCGCCCGACCACTCCATGACGATCTCGGCCCCGTGCCCTCCCGTCAGTTCGCGGACGGCCTCGACGCGTGCCTGCGCCTCGGGAACGTCGGCCACCGAGACGAGGTCCGTCGCGCCCCAGTCCTCGGCCAGCCGGAGCCGGGCCTCCGGTGCTCCGACCACGATGATCCGCCCGGCACCGGACCTCTTCGCGAGGGCGGTGGCGAAGAGCCCCAGGGGGCCGGACCCCTGGATGACCACGGTCTGCCAGGGCTGGATCCGCCCGAGGCGTTCGTAGGCGCTGATCACGGTCCTCAGCGCGCAGCTCCCCGCGGACGCCCACTCCGGTTTCACGTCGTCGGGCACCCGGATCTTCTGCGACTGCGGATACACGTAGCAGTACTCCGAGAACCCGCCGACGAGGTACGGGTACCGTTCGCAGTTCGTGCCGTAGTGCCGCCTGTTCGGGCAGAGGTTGGGCTGGTTCACCACCGCGCAGAAGTAACAGGTGCCGCACCTGCCCTGGGTGAACACGATCCGGTCACCGATCTGCACCTCACCTCCGCCGGTGAAGTGTGACTCTCCCTCCTTGGCGACCACGACGCCGGACATCTCGTGGCCAGGGACGACGGGAAGCTCGATCGGTCGGATCCCCCCGGCGTGCAGTGAACCGTCCCACACGTGGACGTCGCTGCCGCAGACGGTGGCCGCTTCGACGCGCACCAGAAGCGCGCCGGGCTCCAGGGAGGGAATGGGAAGCTCGCGCACTTCCAGCTCTCCGTTGAACTCCGTGATGACCGCGGCCCGGCTCTTCTCCGGCACCTCGAACTCCTGCATGGTCACACCGCTCCTCTCTCGATCCGGCTCGTCCTGAAGTGCGCGTCGGCGTACCCGCCGCCCGTGCGCGTCCTCATCTCTCCTGCTCCGCCCTGTCGAGTGCCTCGTACCAGGCGTCCAGGACCTCCTGGCCCGGCTGCCCGTGTTCCTCCCTCTGCTGGACCCAGCGTTCCTGGGCCTCGGTGATCGCCCGTTGGAGGTCTTCGAGATCGCCCTCGCCGAGCTCGTAGTACTCAAGATCGTTCGAGGTCACTTCGACGGCGTCCTCCAACTGGATCTCCCGGGCGTCCTGGTAACTGTCCAGCGTGACCTCACTCGCCTCGCTCATCGCGACCCGGACGTCCTCCGGCAGTTCTTCGTAGGTCTCCGCACTGACGCCCAGCACGGTGATGACCACACCGAGCGGGGCGTTGGTCGTCGCCGCGTCGCTCACCTCGTGAAAGCCGTACGCGGGGACGGCTTCGAGGGAACTCAGCGAACTGTCGGCGGTTCCGCGTTGCATGGCCTCGTACTGTTCGGGGCCGGGGATGGCGATCGGTGCCGCGCCCATGCCCTCGATGAGGAAGTCGGCGACACCGCCAGGCGTACGCACGGAGGTCCCCTGCCAGTCGTCCAGGGTGCGACGGGGTTCGCCCTGCACAAGAAACTGGTAGCGGCCGGGCACCATCCCCATCACGGGTCGGATTCCCGCTTCGCCCCACTCCTCCGCGAGGGGCCCCGCGAGCATCTCCTGATAGGCGTTCTGCACGACGCGCAGGTCGGAGGCGTCGTATCCCGGGACCGTCGGCACCTCGCTCAGGGGAAGTTCCGCGGGCGCCGCCGTCGCGGGCACGAACGCCCCGACGTCGACGGTGCCGGTGCGCAGCGAGGAGATGATCTGCTCGGCCGACACCAGCTGGCTGGAGGGGTAGTACTCGAACTCCACCCGGCCTCCGGTGCGTTCCTCCACCTCCCTCATCCACACCTCGACGCCTTCGGAGACGTTGATGTTGGACGTGGGCATGTAGTGGGCGAGACGCAACGTGATCGTCCCGTCGTCGCTCTCCCCGGGACCGCAGGCCGTCAGCAGCAGGGAGGCGGCGAGGGCCGACCCGCAGACGACGCGTGTGCGGCGTGCAGAGGGCCGCGCTGGGTTCATGGTGGTTCCCTTCACAGGATGTGAGCCGGGTTCTCCCAGCTTGGGCGGCTGGAAACGAGGTCCAGGCGGGTCACTCACTGAGCGACGGGAGGAAGGTCGCGATGTCGGGGAAGGCGACGAGGAGCAGCGCCATGACCAGGCACGCGCCGTAGAACGGCGTCACACCGCGGAAGCCGTCCCCGAGCCGTCCGCCCCCTGAGGCGACCGTGACGTAGACGTTCATTCCGACCGGCGGACTCAGAAGGCCCACCTCGCACGTGAGGGCGACCAGGATCCCGAACCACACGGGGTCGTACCCCAGCCCCACCACCAGCGGGAAGAAGACCGGAAGGGTCAGCAGCATCATGCCGGCCGAGTCCAGGAAGGCACCGAGCGCGATGTAGACGAGCATGATGATGAGGATGATGAGCAGGGGTGGGAAGCCCGCGTCCTGGACGAACTGGGAGAGGCTCTGGGTCATCCCGGTCAGCGTCACGTACTGGGTGAAGAGCTTCGCGCCGATGATGATGATGAACAGGGTGGCCGTGAGCTCGATCGTGCGCCGCATGGCGCGGACGATCCCCTCGCGCCGGAGCCCGCCGAAGGCCGCGCCGACGACCAGGGCGCCGAGGGCGCCGAGGGCGCCCGCCTCGGTGGCCGTCACCAGGCCCGAGTAGATCCCGCCCAGGACCAGGGCGATCAGGAGCAGGGCCGGCGCCGTACCGGTCAGTGAGCGGAAGCGCTCGGACCACGACACCTTCGGCCCCTTGGGGGCGATCTCCGGGCGCAGCAGCTGCCAGCCCGCGATGACGAGGCAGTACAGGAACGCGAGGACGAGGCCGGGGATGATGCCCGCCGTGAAGAGGTCGGCGATGGACGTCTCGGTGGTGACACCGTAGATGATCAGCACGAGGCTGGGCGGGATCATCGGAGCGAGGGTTCCGGCGCTCGCGACCGCGCCCAGCGCCAGCTTCTCGGAGTAGCCGGACTTGCGCATCTCCGGCACGGTGGTGCCCGCGAGGCTCGCGGTGGCGGCGATGCTCGACCCCGACAGGGCCCCCATCCCGGCTCCGGCCCCGACACTGGCGACCGCCAGGCCTCCGGGGAGGCGGCCGAGCCAGGCACGGGCGGTCCCGAACATCTGCCGGATCACGGTACTGGCGCCCAGGAACTCGGCCATCAGGATGAACAGGGGAATGGCCGTCATCGTGAACGACTGTGTGGCCGCACGGGGCCCGGTGGCCAGCAGGGCCAGGCCCGCGTCGGGGCCCCAGATCATGGCGATGCCGAGCAGACCGGTGACGATCATCGCGAAGCCGACCGGGGTCCCGAGCGTGAGCAGGACCAGAAGGAGGGCGGTGGGAAGGAGGATCTCAAGCATCGGTCAGGCTCTCCTTCGCGCCGGGTGCCTCGGGGTCCAGCCGCGTACCGTGGTCGCCCGGCACCAGGACGAGCACCAGGAGCTGCCAGAGCGCCCGGAGCGCCACCATCGCCAGCCCCAGAGGGACGAAGATCCACGAGGGTCCGATGGGCAGCGCTCCCACCCCGCCGAGGGACTGCCCCCACGAGAGCAGCAGCTCGTTGGTGGCGCCCACAGCCATGACCGTCGCGCAGACCAGGATCAGCGCGCTGTTGAAGATCTTGAAGACGCGCTGGCCGAACTCCCCGAAGCGGTCGACGACCAGGGTCGCCGAAATGTGCGCGTTCTTGGCCTGGACCAGTCCCAGACCGAGGAACACCAGAATGGGCAGCAGGTAGAGGATGGTGAAATTCAGGCTGCCGGGGACTTGGATCGCGAAAGCGGTGCGCAACACCACGTTGAGAACGGTGTTCAAGCCCATGACAAGAAGGGCGAGGACCGCGACGCCCCCCAGGGTCCATTCGACGAAGCGAAGGACGCGATCGAATACGCGAAGCCAGTTCGGGCGGTTTCCCTCACCTGATTTCGGCACTGACGGAGCCAGACTCACTGCCATGAACTTGCAACCTCTCGAACTCGGTCGCGGCATCCGACCGATTGCTGGATCTCATGAGCGGGTGCGGCTGACGCCGCTCCGCCCGCACGGCGGTCGGTACGCCTACGTCGCCGCCACGGCCCTACGCGCCGCTTCCACGGGAGATCACGCGTCTCACCCGATGGCGTGGAGCACTCTGGAACCAGATCAAAGTTCGTATATGCGATCAATGATTCCTATAACAGAACAGACTGTAGGAGTGAGGCCAGTCACATGTCAATCGCAGGTGGCTTGTATATAATATATTTTTACACTGGTTAACCTGCACGAAACCACACGGAACATCATCTGTGGACTGACCTTTCAGTCCACACCAACACAGAAGGCGATCAATCCATCACTCTCCGTTCTGTCGGTGATCGTCCGAGCGCTCTCACCGCATGACGAAGGCCCCCGAGACGACCTGCCGTTCACCGGTTTCTCCCGGATTCCTCTCCGGCCTTCAAGCCGGGGAGGAATCCGGGACACGGCCTCCTTCAGGAGGGGGAGGAAGTCAAACGTGGACGACCGGCTTGATGACGTTCTCGTCGCGCGATCGCATCAGGTCGAGGGCGTCGTCGAGACGGCTCCAGCCGTCAAAGGTGTGCGTCACCAACGGACTCGGGTCCAGACGGCCGTATTCGATCAGACGCAGGATCCGTGCATAGAACTCGCGCCCTTCCTTGACGAAGACGCCGGTGAGAAAGCGTTCGGTACCTCCGAAGTCCCACACGTCCATCGGGATCGTGACGTTTTCCTCGAAGAACAAGGACACGTTCGCGACGTGCCCTCCGGGCTTGACCAGCCGCAGCGCCGTCGTGAACTGGTCGCTGACCTTCCCCCCGGAGGCGACCAGCACGGCGTCCACGGGGGCACCGCCGGTGGCGGCCAGCACCTGCTCGACTACCGGCCCCTTCTTGTAGTCGACGACGTCGGTCGCACCGTAGCGACGCGCCAACTCGAGGGTCTTCGGCCGTGATCCGACAGCGACGATACGGCTCGCGCCCCGCAACACCGCGCCGGCAACGCCCATGAGGCCGACCGGACCCACCCCCAGGATCGCGACGGAGTCACCGAGCTCGAACTCCATGCGCTCCACACCGGTCAAGCCCGTGGCGACCATGTCCGGAACCATGAGGGCCTGCTCATCACTGATGGAGTCGGGGATCGGCGTCATCGTCATGTCGGCGTCGATGGCCCGCACACGCTCAGCGAAGACACCGCCCTTGGACGGGTCGTCGGAGAAGTACGGGTTGTTGTTCTGGTAGTACTTCGCCTCGCCGCGCTGGGCCTGCGGGGTGCGCCAGTCGGTGCCGCCGGCGGGGATGATGACGCGGTCGCCGGGACGGAAGTCCGTGACGTTCTCCCCCACCTCCTCGACGACGCCGACGGCCTCGTGCCCTATCGGCTTGCCGATCGCCGCGGGGAAGCCGGCCGTGGCGACGAGGTGGACGTCGGTCGTGCAGGTGGCGACGGCGGTGGGACGCACGAGCGCGTCGTCGACGCCGATCATCGGGACGGGGACGTCGGCCCACCCGGCTTCCCCGGGACCGTGAAGGACATAGCCGCGCATGGTAGGTACTCCTTTGGATCGAAAGCGGATGAGGGCCCGGGACGCACGCGCCCCGGGCCCTCCTGGCGCGCCGACGACCGCGGGACGCGCCGTGCCGTGCGACCGTCAGCTGTTGTCGATCGCGAACGGGAAGAGCGAGGTGTCGACGACCTCGGGGTCCGGCCCCCCGCGAGCGCCGGTGTCGAGCGCGTCGACCGCCGCGAGTTCCTCGGCGGACAGGAAGAAGTCGAACACGTCGAAGTTCTCGGCGATGCGGTGCGCCTTGACCGATTTCGGGATGGCCGAGTGCCCGTGCTGGAGCTGCCAGCGCAGCACCACCTGGGCGGCCGTCTTACCGTGCCGTTCGGCGATCTCGGTGACGACCGGATCGAGCAGGACGTTCTTCTGCTGCGCCGGGTCGTCGCTCTGGTAGACGTTGACGCCGCCGATCGGGGACCACGCCTGGGTGACGATGCCCAGATCGGAGTGCGCTCGCCGCAGCGGCACCTGCGTGAAGTACGGATGCAGCTCGACCTGGTTGACGCCGGGTACGACGTCGGTGCGGTCGATGAGCGCGCGGAGGTGTTCCGGGCTGTGGTTGCAGACGCCGATCGCGCGGGCGCGGCCCTCGTCGAGCACCTTTTCGGCGGCCTTGTAGGCGGCGACCGTGGCCTCGTGCTCTGTGGGCATCGGCCAGTGCAGCAGGTAGAGGTCGACGTAGTCCAGGCCGAGTCGGCGCAGGCTGGCGTCGAAGCCGGTGAGCGCGGCGTCGTAGCCGTAGTCACTGATCCACAGCTTGGTGGTGACGAACACCTCCGAGCGCTCCACACCGGAGCGGCGGATGCCCTCGCCGACCTCGCGCTCGTTGCCGTAGGCCGCCGCGGTGTCGATCAGCCGGTAGCCGTCCGCGAGGGCGGTCTCGACGGCGCTGACCGTGTCCTCGGGCGAACTCTGGTAGACGCCGAGGCCGAGCGCGGGCATCTCGACGCCGTTGTTCAGGGTCAGTACGGGTTGTGCGGTCATCGTGGATCCTCTCCTCGTACGGGGCCTGCCGGGCGATGCCGGTGTCAGGCCAGGGTCGCGTTGTCGATGACGAAGCGGTAGCGCACGTCGGAGGCGAGCATCCGCTCGTACGCCTCGTTGATCTGGTCCGCGCGGACCAGTTCGATGTCGGCGGTCACGCCGTGCTCGGCACAGAAGTCGAGCATCTCCTGTGTCTCGCGGATCCCGGCGAACTGTGAGCCGGAGATGTTGCGACCGTTGGTCATCAGGGCGAACACGTCCAGCGGCAGCGGCTCGGTGGACACTCCGACACTGACGAGGGTGCCGTCGATACGCAGGATGCCCAGGTGGGCGTTCAGGTCGATCGGCGCGCTGACGGTGTTGAGGATGATGTCGAAGGTGTTCGCGAGCTTCTCGAACGCCTGCCCGTCACCCGTGGCGTGGTAGGCATCGGCCCCGAGAGCGAGTGCGGCCTCACGCTTGTCCTCCGAACGTGACAGGACGGTCACCTCGGCACCCATGGCCTTGGCCAGCTTGACCCCCATGTGGCCGAGTCCGCCGAGACCGACGACAGCCACACGCTTGCCGGGGGCGGCACCCCACTTCTTCAGTGGCGCGTACACCGTGATGCCGGCGCACAGCAGCGGGGCCGCGGACGCCGGGGTGAGGGACTCGGGGACGCGCAGGACGAAGTCCTCGTTCGCGACGACGGCCTGCGAGTAGCCGCCCTGGGTGAACGAGCCGTCCCGGTCCGCGGCACCGAACACCAGGGTGTGGCCGTTGAGGCAGTACTGCTCGTCGCCCCGAAGGCAGTTCTCGCACTCGCGGCAGGAGTCGACCATGCAGCCGATCCCGACCCTGTCGCCGATCCGGTGTTTGGTGACCTGGTCGCCCACCTCGGTGACCACACCGACGATCTCGTGGCCGGGGACGAGCGGCTCGACCGGCAGCGGGCCGAAGTCGCCGCCGGCGAAGTGCAGGTCGGAGTGGCAGATGCCGCAGTACAGGATGTCGAGCTTCACGTCGTGTGGGCCGACGTCACGGCGCTCGATCGTCACGGGCTCCAGCGGGGCGCCGGCCTTCGGCGCGCCGTACGCGTTGACGGTGGTGGACAAGGTCTTCTCCAGACGGAAGTGAACGCTCCGTCGGCCCGTCCGGGCCGACCCCTCCATACAAACCGCTGGTCTCGGCATGAACCAGTTCCTGCTGATCCGTGTACCAACAGCCCACGTCACGGTGGCCGGAGCTGCCCTACAGTCGAGGCATGGACAACCGTGATGAGGTCCGCGCGTTCCTCATGTCACGCCGCGCACGGCTCACTCCGCCCGACGTCGGACTGCCCGACGTCGGGCGCCGACGCGTGCCCGGGCTGCGTCGTGAGGAGGTGGCGATACTCGCCGGTGTCTCCAGCGAGTACTACGCCCAACTCGAACGGGGCAACCTGACCGGGGTCTCCGACAGCGTCCTGGACGCGCTGAGCCGGGCGTTGCGGCTGGACGAGGTGGAACAGCTGCACCTGTTCAACCTGGCACGCGCGGCCTCCGGCCCCCGCCGGCCCCGGCGGGCGCCGGCACCGCGCATCCGCCCGTCGGTCCAGCGTCTGCTCGACACACTGACGGGCACCCCGGCACTCGTGCGCAACGACCGGCTCGACATCGTGGCGGCCAACCCGTTGGGGCAGGCGCTTCTGGCGCCCGTGTTCGCGCAGGCCGCCGCGACTCCGGGGAGGCTCCCCAACACCGCCCGATACGCGTTCCTGGACCCCACGGCGCGGGAGTTCTACGCCGACTGGGACGGGGTCGCGCACGACGGTGTCGCAGCGCTGCGCGCACACGCGGGGAAGAACCCGCACGACAGGGCGTTGACCGACCTGATCGGTGAGCTCTCCACACGCAGCCACGAGTTCCGCCAACTGTGGGCCACGTACGACGTCACCCTGCACCGCTCCGGTGCGAAACGTCTGATGCACCCGGTCGTGGGCGAGCTGGTGCTGGACTTCGACTCGATGGCGCTGACCCAGGACGAGGGGTTGACCTTCGTGACCTACAGCGCGGCACCCGACTCCCCGTCCGCCGAAACGCTGGCACTACTCGCCAGCTGGGCCGTGACAACACGGCCCGGCCACCCGGCCGCGGATTCGGCTCCGAACCGGACTCCGGAGCGTTGACACGGCGAGCGGCTCGAATCTCCCGCCCCGCCGTGCGGACCACCGTCACCTCCTTCACCGGCCTGCCGGAATCGCGACGGAGGATCGGTTGCAGGTCCGCGTAGTCAGTGCCCAGCCGGCTATGCGAGGCGTCGACCGGTTCCTATGGGCGACCGCTCGCAGCGGGCCGACCGTGCCCGTTTCCGTCCGCATCCGCCCACACGGGGCCTCCTGCCCAGTCGGCTAACAGCCTCAGACGCTCCTCAGACGTCGAACCCGGTTCGGCACTGTAAGCGAACACCGTCAGGCCGGGGTCGGCCGGGAGCTCCATCGCCTCGTAGGCCAACTCCAGATCCCCGACCGCCGGATGGCGGCTCCTCTTCAGACCCGTGCGGTGGAAGCACACGTCGTGGGCCTCCCACCGGGCGCGGAAGGCCGCACTGTGGATCCGTAGCTCCTCGACGAGGTCGGTGAGGGCGCGGTCGTGCGGGTTGCGCCCGGCACAGCCGCGGAGGATCGCCACACTGGCGTCCGCGACGCTGTCCCAGTCATCGGCACCCTCACGGGTCAGGGGGGTTCTGCCAGTGCCTGGAACAACAGGAACTCCCTCACCAGAGGCCGATGCGGTTCTCTGGAGAACGTCCTCGGCCGCGCCGTCGACTTCGAGGAGGTACCTGGGGGCGGCCTACGACCGCGACGCTCTCCAGGTCCTGGTCCGGCCCTGACCCCGCCGGCCGTATCCGGCGGTCGGGTCGCCTCCCGGTCCGGAAACGCTTCCACGGAGGCGATTCGACCGTCCCTGTTCTCCCCACCATCTTCGTAAGGACCATCCATGGCCCTCACACCGGCGGCCGTACTGGTGACCATGCTGGTTCTCAGGTCGGGTGGCGGGATCAAACGAGGGAGGCAATGCCAGTACCCCGAACACCAGGGTCTCCCTGTGCCGGTGCACTCCAGGTTGGCTGAACCCATGTGAGCTTTCCGCACCTACGACGCTGCCGACGCATCGGTCCGAGCCGTCTGCTCCGTCGTCCTCGTGTCTGCGCCGAACACGCGGTGCCACATGTCTGAATGGGTACCGGCGACGGGGAACTGCCAGGGCTCTTCGCAGCCGGGCTCTCACACCAGGTGGCGGTGGCATCGGCCGCCGTGCCGCTTCGGCGGCGCGCATCACGCAGCATCGGGCGCTCGGACGAACCGTGTGTCCGACCGAGAGAGAGGGATCGAACACCGATGGACTACCGGTTGCTGGGACGGACAGGCGTGTCGGTCAGCCCGCTGTGCCTCGGGGCGATGATGTTCGGCACTTGGGGGAACGCGGACAAACAGGAGTCGATCCGCATCATCCACCGTGCCCTGGACGCCGGCGTCAACTTCGTCGACACCGCGGACGTCTACTCCGAGGGCGAGTCCGAGGAGATCGTCGGTGAGGCACTCGCCGGAGGCCGACGCGACAACGTCGTCCTCGCCACGAAGTTCTTCGTTCCCATGGGTGGGGATCCCAACGAGCGCGGCGGATCACGCCGGTGGATCATGCGCGAGGTGGAGAACTCGCTCCGCCGTCTCAAGACCGACCACATCGACCTGTACCAGGTCCACCGGCCGAGCCCGGACACCGACGTGGAGGAGACGCTCGGAGCGCTCTCGGACCTGGTGCACCAGGGCAAGGTGCGCTACGTCGGGTCCTCGTCCTACTCCGCCAGCCAGATCGTCGAGGCGCAGTGGGTGGCCAGGGAACGTCATCTGCGGCGGTTCGTCACCGAGCAGCCGCCCTACTCCATCCTCGTCCGCGGTATCGAGGAGGACGTCCTCCCGACGGCGCTGCGCCACGGCATGGGCATCCTCACCTACAGCCCACTCGCGGGCGGCTGGCTGTCCGGACGCTGGCGGAAGGACCGTGACACCCCGGAGCCGGTGTCGCCCGCGCGGCGACGGCTCGCCGAACGGTTCGACATGTCCCTGCCGGAGAACCAGCGCAAGCTGGCGGTGGCGGAGTCGCTCGCCCAGCTCGCCGACGAGGCCGGGATGAGCCTGATCGAGTTGGCGATCGCCTTCGTCGTCAACCATCCCGCCGTCACCTCGGCGATCATCGGCCCGCGCACGATGGAACAGCTCGACTCCCAGCTGCCCGCCGCCGACGTCACACTCACCACCGAGGTACTCGACCGCATCGACGCGCTCGTCGCGCCCGGCACCACCATCAACCCCGCCGACAACAGCTACGGTGCCGCCGAACTGGCGGTGTCCGCCCGGCGGCGCTGACCTCCGCTCTGGCCGGGGAGGCCAGCGGATCCTCGCTCGTGGGCCTGGTGGGACAGGAGCCGGTCGACCAGGCCGAGGCCCACCGTGCCCCGGGCGACGGAGGGCCCACGCCTGACACCGGCCGTCCGCGCACCGCACACGAGGCAGACCGCCGAGCGCCTGAGCTTCCACCTGGCTCGCGGCGGGCTCACCCTCACCGTGCCCTGAACCCTGCCGCACTCGACGCCGTTCCCCGACACGGGAGAACGCCACTGCATCCGAGGAGAGAGCCCATGCCCGAAAACGACCAGCCCACGGCCGCCCAGGCCATGCTCGGTGACTTCGCCCCCGACCTGGTCCGCTTCACCGACGACATCCTGTTCGGCGAGGTGTGGCCCAACCCGGCTCTGTCCCCGCGCGACCGCAGCCTCGTCACCGTCGCGACGCTGGTCGCGCTCTACCGGTCCAACGAGCTGCCCTTCCACCTCAAGACCGCCATGGACAACGGGCTGAGCGCCGAAGAACTCAAGCAGGCCATCACCCATCTGGCCTTCTACGCCGGCTGGCCCAACGCCATGACCGCCATGAACGCGCTCCGGAAGATCCTCGAACAGGACACGTGACCGACACGGCACGCAGCGAGCCGAAGACGGTAAGCCGCCACGGCATGGTGCGTGTGGCGTGCCGAGACCACCGCGCCGTCCTCAGTGTGGCGCCCGGTGTCAAGACGAGGAGCGGGTGCCGGAAGTGGAAACTTCCCGCACCCGCCCTTGCCTTCACCGGTGCCTTCCCTACAAGGACCTCAGCCGCGTCTCAGCGGCGGCACCGTCTCCTCACCCTGACCGTACGAACGCGGACCGTGCTCAGGGAGCCACGAGGACCTTGAGAGCCTCGCGGGAGTCCATGGCCCGGTAGCCGTCGGCGACGTGGTCCAGGTCAACGGTCAGGTCGAAGACCCGGCCCGGGTCGATGCGCCCCTCCAGCACGTCGGGCAGGACCCTGTCGATGTAGGCCCGTACCGGTGCCGGACCGCCGTTGAGCGTGGCGTTCTTGCCGAACAGTGACCCGAAGCCGACCGGGGCCTCCTCGTACTGTGGGACTCCCACACGGGAGATGACGCCTCCGGGCCGCAGCACGCCGTAGGCCGTCTCGTAGGCGGGCATGTGGCCGACCGCCTCCAGGACCACGTGCGAGCCCTGTCCGCCGGTCAACTCCATGACCCTGGCCAGGCCCTCCTCGCCCCGCTCGGCGACCACGTCGGTGGCCCCCCACTCGCGGCCCAGGTCGGTGCGGGCCTTGTGGCGGCCCATGAGGATGATCCGCTCCGCGCCCATCTGCCTGGCCGCGAGCACGGCCGAGAGCCCCACGGCTCCGTCACCGACCACCGTGACCGTCTGCCCCGCCGAGACACGGGCCATGTGGGCCGCGTGGTAACCGGTGAGGTAGACGTCGGACAGGGTCAGCAGCGACGGCAGCAGGTCGGAGTCGACCGAGACGGGCACCTTGACGAGGCTGCCGTCGGCCTGGGGCACGCGGAGGGCCTCGGCCTGTGCGCCCCCCACACCGCCGGCGCCGTACCAGCCGCCGTTGACGCAGGAGGTCTGGAACCCCTCGCGGCAGAACTGGCAGGTGTTGTCCTGGAAGGCGAAGGTGCCGATGACGAAGTCGCCCTTCCTGACGTTGGTCACGTCAGCGCCGGGGTCCTCGACCACACCGAGGAACTCGTGGCCCATCGGAGCGCCCTCCCCGGAGGCGGGCATCCCGTGGTAGGGGTGCAGGTCCGAGCCGCAGACGCAGGCGCGCACCACGCGCACGATCGCGTCGGTGGGCTCCTGGATGGTCGGGTCAGGCACGTCCTCCACCCGCACGTCGCCCGCGCCGTACATGAACGTTGCTCTCATCAGTTCTCCACGATTGTTGTCCGAACGGGATGAGCACCCATCACTCGGGCACTCCCCCACCACTCCAGACAACCCGTTTACCGAGCCCAGCGGGAGTGCTTGTCGTTCCAGGTACTGGCAGATCCCCCTTCACACCGCACGGGCCCGTCGGCGGGAAGCGGGCGTCTGCTCTGTCGACACGCTGGGCCACGGACGCAGCGCCCGCACCGTTCGCCCGACCGGTCCAAGGGGGCACCGGTGGTACCCCGAAAGGTGGTGACTCCCTGCCCGAGGGTTCGGGGTGTGGACTGGGGGCATGAGACGCCACACCACCGCGGCCACCGGGCCGACGCGCAAGGGCGCGATCCTGGCCGTCGTCCTGGTCGGCTACTTCATGATCGTGCTGGACAACTCGATCGTCTTCACCGGTCTGGCGCGTATACGCGAGGACCTCGGTTTCACCACGGCCGGGCTCTCCTGGGTGCAGAACGCCTACGCGCTGGTCTTCGGCGGGCTCCTGCTCCTGGGCGCCAGGGCAGGGGACGTCCTGGGCAGACGGCGGATGTTCCTGGTCGGACTGGCGGTCTTCTCCTTCGCCTCCCTGCTGATCGGTCTGGCCCCCACGGCCGAATGGATGCTCGCAGCCCGGGCGCTCCAGGGTGCGGGATCGGCGATCCTGGCCCCCGCCTCGCTCGCCCTGCTGACCGCGAACTTCCCCGAGGGCCCCGAGAGGACGCGCGCGGTCGCCGCCTACGGTTCCACCGCCGGTGTCGGCGCGAGCCTGGGCCTGGTGGTGGGAGGCCTGGTCGCGGACCTGGTCTCCTGGCGCGTCGGGTTCCTGATCAACGTGCCGATCGGCATCGCCTTGGCCCTCGTCACACTGCGTTTCGTCGGGGAGGCAGACCGCGTCCGCGGCCGGTTCGACATCGCGGGCGCCGTCACCTCCACCCTCGGCATGGCCTCGCTCGTCTACGGGATCACCCGTACCGCCGACCACGGTTGGGCGAACCCGGTCTCGCTGGCCGCGACGGCCGTCGGCGTGACGGTGCTCGCGGTGTTCGTCCTCGTCGAACGGCGGGCCGAGCAGCCGATCCTGCCGCTGCGGGTCTTCGCCCACCGGGTCCGGGGCGGGGCGTTCGCCGCGAGGCTGCTGTTCGCCGGTGCGATGTTCGGCTACTTCTTCTACGCAAGCCAGTACATGCAGGCAACCCTCGGTTTCACCCCCTTGCAGGCGGGAGCGGCGTTCCTTCCGATGACCGCGGTGCACTTCGGTTTCGCGCTGGCCGTGCCCGGGCTGACGCGCCGGTTCGGCAACACCGCCCTGGTCCTGACGGGCCTGGCCGTCGCCCTGGCCGGTATGGCGTGGCTGAGCCGGATCGGGGACGACAGTGTCTACTGGAGCGCGGTCGCGGGGCCGATGGTCCTGCTGGGCGTGGGCCAGGGCCTGGCGTTCGCCCCGCTGACGGCGGCCGGGATCGTCGACGTCCGCGCCCGGGACGCCGGTGCGGCCTCAGGGCTGGTCAACGTCGCCCACCAACTGGGGGGGCGCGCTGGGAGTGAGCGTCATGGTCGCCGTCGCCGCCGGGGGCACGACCGGCGCCTCATCCGCCGACCTCGCCGTGGAGGCCTCGCGGGGGCTGGCCACCGGCGCCGTGCTCCTGGCCCTCTCCCTGGCCGCTTCAGTGGCGCTGATCGTCCGCTGGCGGCCGGTGGGGACGACGGGGAGTACGGGCACGCAGCGGACCGCACGGGCGGGGAGCGTCCCGCCCGGTGAACCGAACCAATCCGACCCCGACCGTCCGATGCCACACAAGGAGTACTCATGACCACCTGGCTGATCACCGGCTGTTCCAGCGGCCTGGGCCGCGCCCTCGCCGAAGCCGTCCTTGGCCGCGGCGACAGCGTCGTCGCGACGGCCCGGGACGCGAGTACGCTCGCTCCCCTCATCGCCGCCCACCCGGACACCGTCCTCACCCTCGACCTCGACGTGACCGACGCAGGGCGCGTCGCCGAGGTGGTGTCGGCCGCCGAGCGCAGGTTCGGCGCCGTCGACGTGCTCGTCAACAACGCCGGTTACGGCTACAGGGCTGCCGTGGAGGAGGGCGATCCGGGCGACGTCGCCCGGCTGTTCGCCACCAACGTCTTCGGCCCCGTCGAGCTCATCAGGGCGGTGCTGCCCGGTATGCGGGAACGCCGTCGGGGGACGATCGTCAACGTCTCCTCCATCGGCGCCCGGATGACGCCGCCCGGATCCGGGTACTACGCGGCCACCAAGGCCGCGCTGGAGGCGTTGTCGGGTGCGCTGCGCGAGGAGGTCGCCCCGCTGGGGATCACGACGATGATCGTGGAGCCAGGCGCCTTCCGCACCGATTTCGCCGGCCGCTCCCTTGCCCAGTCGGCCCGGGTGATCCCCGACTACGCCGCGACGGCGGGCAGGCGGCGCCGCGAGAACGACACCACCCACGGCACCCAACCCGGAGACCCCGGCAGGGCTGCCGCCGCGATGATCACGGCGGTCACCTCTCCCGAGCCGCCCTTCCTGTTGCTGCTGGGCGAGGACGCCCTGCGGGGCTTCGACGACCACGAGCGCCGGCTGCGCGGGGACGTCCACGCGTGGAGGGAGACCGCCCTGGGCACCTCCTACCCGGAGTGACGGGAACAGTCGCCTCGCGGGGGCCGCAGCGTGGTTCCGGATCACTCGAACTGTTCGCGGTGGGTGAGGCGCACCTCCTCGGTGTCCAGGGCCGCCATGACCTCGGGCAGGGCGGCCAGGGTCTCTTTGATAGCGGTCTCCTGGGCGAAGCGGTACTCGCGGTCCACCTCACCGTCGTCGGCGAGTCCCGACCGTGCGATCAGCGGGGGCAGGAGCAGTCCCTGCACCACGAGGGTCACCAGGATGACCCCGGTGGTGGTGAAGATGACGAGGTCGCGTTCGGGGAAGGGGGCGCCGGAGGACACCGTGTTCGGTACCGACAGGGCGACCGCCAGGGACACCGCTCCGCGGAAGCCCGCCATGGCGTTGACCAGGCGGGAGGGCAACCCCGGTCCTCCGCTCGGCCGGAGAGCCCGGGGCAGGAGCGCCACGAACAGGAGCGGCCCCAGGACAAAGACGCACCGCGAGGACGAGGGCGGAGACGAGCACGACCAGGGCCTGGGCCAGCGCCGGACTGGTGAGGCCGCGCACGGCGGTGTGGACCTCCAGGCCGACCAGGACGAACAGGGATCCGTTGACAAGGAAGACGGCGACGGCGCCGGCGGTGGCGACGACCAGCAGGGTGCTCATCACGGCGATACCGGTGAGGTTCTTGCGGATCTCGCGCAGCGACGTGGACAGGCTCTCCCAGTACAGCAGGAGGGACAGGAAGATCAGGAGCATCAGCTCGGGCGGCAGCTGTACCTCGTGCAGGGCGGGGGCGAACCCCAGCAGCATCCCGCTGGCCAGCAACAGGACCGAGGCGGGCAGCCGCGTCCGGACCGCCAGGACGGTACAGACCAGGATCGCCGTACCGAGCAGGACGACGAGTACGAGTCCGAGCAGAACCCACCTCCGTCGATCCGGCGGACACGGTCCTTTGTCCAGGACGGAAGGGTTCGTGGCCGTCCCTTGGAGCACCGTCCACCGGTATCGGCTCCGCGAACGGAAAACGGGGCCGGACGCGCTGAACGCGCACCTGCCCCGCGGGCTTCGGGCTCGTCCCCGGGCAGTCGCCGTCCTCCGAGGACGTGGTGGGAGACGTCCCCGTCTCCGGGAAAGGACGGGAGATCCAAGAGGCGGTCCCAGAAGCCTTTTCCCGAAGGGTCCTCAGCCGATGGACTGGTACTCGGTGAACTCCTCGACGCCGTAGCGACCGAACTCGCGGCCGATGCCCGAGAGCCGGAACCCGCCGTGGGGAGCGCGGGGGTTGATGGGGGAACCGTTGATCCGGATCCGCCCGGCGCGCACACGCCGTGCCACGTCGTGCCACGTCGTGGGCATGGTCCGAGTCCGCCGCCCACACCGCGGCGGCCAGACCGTAGTCGGAGTCGTTGGCGATCGCCACCGCCTCGTCCTCGCTGTCGTAGGGGATGAGGGTGGCCACGGGGCCGAAGATCTCCTCGCGGGCGCCTCGGGACCACCGGTGACGAGGTCCATGCCGTCGTCGACGCCGGACCGGATGTAGCCGCGGATGCGGTCCCGCTGCGCCGCGTTCTTCACCGGTCCCAGGGTGGTCCTGGCGTCGTAGGGGTCGCCCAGGACGAAGGATTCGGCCTTGGCGCGGGCGATCTCGCGGATGCTCTCGGCGGCGATGCGCAGGTCCTCGATGGCGGTCGCGGTCTGGAAGGACGTGGCGATCGCCGCGGGCTGGCCCAGCTCCGCGACCATCATCGCGGTGAGCTCCTCCGAACGCCCCTCGAGGATCCGCGCGATGCGCACGAGGAACTCGACACGGCGGGCGGCGTCCGCGACCACGCGGGAAGGGCCCGGTGGGCGGCGATCGCGGCGGCGTCGACGTCCGCCGCCGTGCCCGCGGGGACGGTGGCGATGACCTGTTCGGTCACCGGGTTGATCACCTCGAGCGAACCCTCTCCCTGGGAGACCCTCCACTCTCCCCCGACGAAGACGTCCTTGCGTTCGATCACGTG